>CAYWUD010000075.1:0-9095 GCA_964461355.1 uncultured Pseudomonadales bacterium
ATCACGGGTGTGCATCAGCGCTTCTTTCTTGGTCAGCTTCTCGAAGGTGCCATCGGCCTGCTGGCCTTCCAGGTCACGCAGACGACGACTGGACTGACGAATGGTCTTGTAGTTGGTCAGCATACCGCCCAACCAGCGGTGGTTCACGTACGGCATGCCGCAACGTGCTGCTTCTTCAGCGATAACCTTCGCTGCGGAGCGCTTGGTACCAACGAACAGCACCTTGTTCTTGCCTGCAGCCAGCTTGTTCAGCAGCTCCAGAGCTTCGTTGAACATGGGCAGGGTCTGCTCCAGGTTGATGATATGAATCTTGTTGCGGGAACCGAAAATGTACTTGCGCATTTTCGGGTTCCAGTAACGGGTCTGGTGACCGAAGTGGACACCAGCCTTGAGCATATCGCGCATAGAAACCTGAGACATGGATAACTCCTGTAGGTTTGGGTTAAGCCTCCACACACCCCACAATCCAACCCCGAAGGGCACCCAGGATCATGTGTCGGTGCGTGTGCGGTTTAATAAGTAAGTTTGATTAAGTGCTCTCCTGCACGGAGCGGGAACAGCGCGCGCTTTATACCATAAATCGGCACGCGCGAAAACTGCCACAGCCGCTTTTGCACACCCCGGACACTTGACAGGGCCGCATGATTTCTTCTTCGGCTCCCCCGCGCGGTTTGCTACCATAAGTCCCATTTGCACGGCAGTCGGCCGGGCAGCAAGCAGATTCCAGAAGTCAATTCATGAACATCATTCTAAAAACACCCGAAGAACTGGCAAAAATGCGTGTCGCCGGGCGACTGGCCGCCGAAGTCCTGGAGATGATCGGCCCCCATGTACAGCCCGGCGTGACCACCGGCGAACTCGACCGGATCTGCCATGAGCATATCGTCAACGTTCAAGATGCCATTCCGGCACCACTGAACTATCACGGTTTTCCCAGAGCCACCTGTATTTCGGTCAACCATGTGGTCTGCCACGGCATCCCGAGCGACAGCCTGCGCCTTAAAAAGGGCGATATCGTCAATATCGATATCACCGTGATCAAGGATGGCTGGCACGGCGACACCAGCGCCATGTTCCTGGTCGGCGAGGTTCCCGCCCATGCCGAACGCCTGTGCCGCATCACCCAGGAATGCCTGTACAAGGCGATCGCCGAGGTCAGACCCGGCGTCCGCCTGAGCCGGATCGGCGAAGTGATCAGCACCCACGCCCACGGCAACCACTACAGCATCGTCGAGGAATACTGCGGCCACGGCATCGGCCTTGGCTTCCACGAAGATCCGCAGGTGGTGCACTACAACGGCTACCATCGCGGCAACGACTGCATTCTGCAGCCGGGCATGACCTTCACTATCGAACCGATGATCAACGCCGGGCGCAAGGAAACCAAGCTCAACAAGAAAGATGGCTGGACCGTCACCACCCGGGACCGTCGCCTTTCTGCACAGTGGGAACATACTTTGGCCGTTACCGAAGACGGGTGTGAAATTCTCACCCTGCGCAAGGATGAAGTACTGCCCTTCTGACGCCCCATTCCACGACGGACCGGCCATACCGGTCCGTCGTCCCCCTCTCTTTACATCGCCGTTCTCTTCCTCACTGCGCTTTACTCCACGCCGTTTCCCACAGGCTACGCACTTACTACACTGGTGATAAGCCACTGCTTACATCTGACGTTTTCGCTCATCCTTGCACTTGAGGTACCTGCGATGCCTATCCGCCCTTCGGCCGCCCCGATTAGAGCCACAGGTACGGATCACCCCCACACCCTGCGGTCACCCTATCTTCGGGGGTGCTGATGCATATCACCTACCGCCACCACTCTCTGGCCGACGCCGACCGCACACTGAATCTGCTGCTTGAGGTGATTGTCGAAGGCACCTGGGACTGGAACCGCAGCACCGGTCAGGTTGATCGCAGCCCGGGCTGGTACCGCATGCTCGGCTATGCGGTCGGCATTTTGCGCAAGGATGTCTTTACCTGGGAAAACCTGATTCACCCCGACGACTACCCTCGCGCCATGCAGTTCTTCGAGGCCTATATCACCGGCCAGAGCGATCACTACGAAGTCGAATACCGCTGCCGCAAGCATGACGGCAGCTATCTCTGGATTCGTGACCGTGGTCTGGCGGTCGAACGTGACACCCGGGGGCATGTGCTGCGCATGATCGGCGCACATCAGGATATCGATCAGCTCAAGCGGCGCGCAGAGGAACTGCAGGAGAAGAACGCGCTGCTGCAGCTACAGGATCAGGATCCGGCCTTTCTGGCCAAGACCCTGATCGATCGCCTGGAAGCGGACAAACGCGCCTTGCAGGCACAGCTGGAAGAACAGGCCTATCGCTCAAGTACCGATCCTCTGACCGGCATCGCCAACCGCAAGCAGTTCGAGGACAGCCTGTTTCGTGAAGTTGCCCGCTCGCGGCGCTACGGCCACCCGCTGTGTCTGGCGATCCTCGATATCGATCACTTCAAGCGGGTCAACGACCGTTACGGACACGACACCGGCGATGAGGTGCTCAAGAGGCTCAGCCGCTGTGTCAGCGAGCATATCCGCACCATCGATCTGCTGGCCCGCTGGGGCGGTGAGGAGTTCACGATCATCTTCCCCGACTCCGATCTTCGTGCCAGCACCCGCGCCTGCGAAAAGATCCGTGCGCTGATCAGCTGCGCCCCGATGCCCGAAGACCTGGAGCTCAGCTGCAGTTTCGGCGTGGCCGAATACCACGTGCGCGATGATGTGCAGAGCCTCTTCCAACGCGCCGACCGCTGCCTGTATCAGGCCAAACGCGCAGGCCGCAATCGCGTCCGCAGCGAAGAGGACTCTACCGATGCCGCACCGGCCTGAGAGCACCCTGCCCCGGCCTCACCCGGAGCGCTCCAAACCCGCACAGCACCGCCGGCAACACCCACACTGTGAGCAATGATTCGGATGCGTTAAGCTGGCCACAGAACGGCGGCAATGGAGTCCACAATGCTGGCACATGGGGAATACCGACTGGAGTGGCACGGCGATATCCTGCACAGCACACCCACGGGCAATTTCAACGAACAGGGCATTCACGCCTATGCCCAGTCTCTGTGGCAGACCGCGGCCAAGCGCAGCGACTGGGTCCTGTATCTGCATCTGGGGGCCGCGCCGGGCCTGACGCCCGAGGCCCTGCACGAGCTGATTGCCACCTATCAGCAACTCGAGCGCTTTGGCTGCATCGCCCTCGTTGCCGAAGTGCCCATGCTCTGGTCCGGTTTTCTGGAAACCCGGCTGTTCAGCCAGCTCGACCTGCCCGCACTGGAAAGTGACGACCCGGACCTGCTTGACCGCTTTGTCACCGCCCAGATCAGCCACCGCAGCAAGATCATCGACGTGTAACGGCACCACGGCGCTATCAAAAGTCAACCCGACACCCTGCCCGGAGGCATCCTCGCGCTCACGCCGGGGCGCGAAGCACCAGCCCTCGCTACCTCGCCCCACCCGCATCACCGACCTGCAGAGACGCCGCCCCCAGCCCCGGCCCACGAAAGCACGGCTCTATCTTGCTCCCGCTCCGGGCACTGGTTAGCCTTGCACCAAGCCCTTAGCTGATGTCTTTTGCCACCTTCTTCTGAATCAGGCCCTCTGCCATGCCGCTGCCTCCGCTACCCACCGAGCTGCAACGCCAGCTGTTCGATCCCAGCCAGTTCCAGGCCGACCTGACCCTGTCACGCTCACCGGTACCGGCCTACAAGCGCTGGCTGAGCAAGGCCGAGCAGCGTCTGCAGGAGTGGTTTGCCGCAGGCCGTCCGATCGAACAGCTGCTGGCCGGGCGCACCTGGGTGATCGACCAGCTGCTGACCCAGGCCTGGGCCCACCTGGACTGGGGACAGGTGCCGAGCGTTGCCCTGATTGCCGTCGGTGGCTACGGGCGCGGCGAACTGCATCCGCACTCGGATATCGATCTGCTGATCCTGCTCGAGCATCCGGAACAGGAGCGCTATCGCGAACCGCTCGAGCGCTTTATCACCCTGCTGTGGGATCTCAACCTGCAGATCGGTCACAGCGTACGCACCTGCGACGAGTGTGTAGAAGCCGCCCGCGACGAGCTGGCCACCATGACCAACCTGCTCGAATCGCGCACACTGGTCGGCCCCGAAGCTCTGCGCCAGCACCTTCTGGCAGCACTGGATCGCGAACAGATCTGGCCCAGCCCCGAGTTTCTGCAGGCCAAGTACCTGGAGCAGCGCGCCCGACATCGCAAGTTCAACGATACCGAGTACAACCTCGAACCCAATATCAAGAGCTCGCCCGGCGGCCTGCGCGATCTGCAGATGCTCGGCTGGGTAACGCGGCGCAAGTTCGGCGCCGATACCGGCATGTCCGATCTGGTCAGGATCGGCTTTCTGACCGAGGAGGAGTACCGCTCGCTGGTACGCGATCGCAACCTGCTCTGGCAGATCCGCTGGGCCCTGCACCAGCTGACCGGCCGTGCCGAAGACCGCCTGCTGTTCGATTTTCAGCGCGAACTGGCCGAGCGTTTCGGCTACCGCGACAGCGCCCAGGCGCTGGCGGTCGAACAGTTCATGCAGCAGTACTACCGCGCCGTACTCGACCTCGGCCAGCTCGGCGAACTGCTGCTGCAACACTTTGACGACAGTATTCTGCACCCGGAAGCGGCGGGCACGGCCACGGCACTGAACGACCGTTTTCAGGTCCGCAACCATTACCTCGAGCCGATCGACCCGGAGCTCTTCAGCCGCGAACCGGGGGCCCTGCTCGAGCTCTACGTCTGTCTCGGCCAGCATTCCGAGCTGCTCGGCGCCACCGCCAGCGCGCTGCGCGGCGTGCGCGCCAACCTGCATCGTATCGATGCGGCGTTTCGCGCCGATCCACGCAATCAGGCACGCTTTCTCGAGCTGCTGCGCAGCCCCTATGCGCTGGCGGCCAACCTGCGCCGACTGCTGCGCCATGGTCTTCTGACCCGCTACCTGCCCGAATTCGCCCACTGTATCGGCCAGATGCAGCACGACCTGTTCCACCAGTACACGGTCGATGCCCACAGCCTGCTGGTGATCAAGTTCATGCGCCGGTTTGCCTACCGCTCCAGCGCCGAACAGTTTCCACTGGCGCACCAGCTGGTCGGCCAGCTGGCAAAACCCGAGCTGCTGTATCTGGCCGGCCTGCTGCACGATATTGCCAAGGGGCTCGGCGGCCGGCACGCCACCCGCGGCGCCCTGATCGCCCGCAGCATCTGTCACCGCCATGGCCTGTCGCGCCCCGACACCCGTCTGGTGACCTGGCTGGTGACCCATCACCTGCTGATGTCGACCACTTCGCAGCGTCGCGACATCAACAGTTCCGAGGAGATTCACCGCTTTGCCCGCAAGGTGCGCAGCGAAGAGCGGCTCAACTACCTGTACTGCCTGACGGTCGCCGACATCAATGCCACCGCGCCCAAGCTCTGGAACGGCTGGCGCGCCAGCCTGCTGCGCCAGCTGTACGACAGCACCCGCCGCGCCCTGCGCAACGGTCTGGAAAACCCGGTCGATCGCCACGAGCGCATTGCCGAAGTGCAGCAGCAGGCTCTGGAGCAGCTGCATGAATACGGTATCGACGGCGCGCGCGTGCGGCCACTCTGGGAAGCGCTGGGCGAAGAGTATTTCCTGCGCCACAGCGGTGACGAGATCAGCTGGCACAGCGTCGCCATCCTCGAGCATGGCGACAGCCAGAAACCGCTGATTCACCTGCGTGATGCCGGGCGCGAACGCGCCGAGCAGGGCACCCAGCTGTTTGTCTATACCCCGGATCAGCCGCACCTGTTCGCCCTCTGTGCCAGCGCGCTGGATCGCCTGCAGCTGTCGATCCATGCCGCCCGCATCATCACCGCCGGCAACGGCTTCAGTCTCGATACCTTTATCCTGCACGACCTCAAGGGGCGTCCGATCACCCAGGACCCCGACCGCGTGGCCCTGATCGAACAGCGCCTGGCGCAGCAGATTACCCAGCCGGAACAGTACGGTGCCCAGATCCGCCGGATTCCGCGGCGCCTCAAGCACTTCAGTCGCTCGGCCCAGGTCCAGCTCGACCGCCATCCCAACCTGCCGCTGACCATCGTCGAGATTCACGCGACCGATCGCCCGGGTCTGCTGGCCCATATCGGCCAGACCTTCATCACCCTGGGTCTGCTGGTGCATCAGGCACTGATTGCCACCCTGGGCGAGCGGGTCGAGGACGTGTTTTTCGTCACCGATCTGGCCCAGCAGCCGATCGAGGATCCGGAGCAGTACCACCAGATCCGCCAGGTGCTGTGCCAGCGGATCAACCAGTTTACCGGCGTGCGCCACAAGCCTTCGCACGGCTAGCTCCAGAGGCGCGCCGGGCAACCTGGCAACGCTGCGCATCAGGGCATTCCACGCTGCCGCGGGCCGGCACTTTATGGCATAGTGGGCGCCCCTTATCGACCGAGAGGCGCAGCCCATGACTCCGGTGATGTACGGCATCCCCAACTGCGACAGTATTCGCAAGGCAAAGCGCTGGCTGACGGCGCACGCAATCGAGTTTGCCTTTCACGATTACCGCAAGGACGGTATCGATCGCACCCGGCTGGAAGCCTGGTGCAACGAACTGGGTTTTGAGCAGGTACTCAATCGCCGTGGCACCACCTGGCGCCAGCTGCCCGCCGGCGATCGTGAAGACGTCGATCAGGCGCGTGCGATCGATCTGATGAGCGCGCATCCTGCGCTGATCAAACGACCGCTGCTCGATCTGGGTGACCAGCGGGTGCTGGGCTTTGCCGAAGACCGCTACGCCGCCCTCTTTTTATCCCACTAAGCAAAAGAACAGATTGCCATGACAGACACCTACTTCAGCTACGCGATCGGCGTAGGTACCAAGAATCAGAACGGCGCTTGGCTGGAAGTCTACTACCCGGCCCCTGTCGCAAACCCGAGCGCCGCACTGGCCCAGCAGCTGAGCCAGGCCGCTGGCGGCAAGAGTGCCGGCAACGAAGTGCTGGAACTCGATGACGCCCGGCTCGAAGCCCTGGCCAAAACCTTCGACGCCGCTGGCGAGAGTGCCCAGGCCGGCGTCTGCCGCGCACTGATCGGCTCCGCCCAGCCGCGCGTACTGAGCCTGCTGGCCGCCGATGCCGCACCGGAAAGCACTCCGGAGGCCTACCTGAAGCTGCACCTGCTCTCACACCGTCTGGTGAAGCCGCACGGCACCAACCTCTCCGGCATCTTTGCCCTGCTGCCGAACGTAGCCTGGACCAGCCAGGGGGCCATCGACCCGACCGAACTGGCGGCCCGCCAGCTGGCTGCGCGTGCCAACGGCCAGCTGCTGGAAGTGTTCTCCGTGGACAAGTTCCCGAAGATGACCGACTACGTGGTACCGACCGGCGTGCGTATTGCCGACACCAGCCGTGTCCGTCTGGGCGCCTACATCGGCGAAGGCACCACCATCATGCACGAAGGTTTCTGCAACTTTAACGCCGGTACCGAAGGCGTGAGCATGGTCGAAGGCCGTATCTCCGCCGGCGTATTCGTCAAGAAAGGCTCTGATCTGGGCGGCGGCTGCTCCACCATGGGTACCCTCTCCGGTGGTGGTAACATTGTCATCAGCATGGGCGAAGGCTGCCTGCTGGGCGCCAACGCCGGTATCGGCATCCCGCTGGGTGACCGTTGCACCGTTGAGTCCGGCCTGTACATCACGGCCGGCACCAAGGTTCAGCTGCTGGATGACAACCGCCAGCCGGCCGGCACCGCCAAGGCTCGTGAACTGGCCGGCAAGAACGATCTCTTGTTCCGTCGTAACAGCCTGACCGGTACCGTCGAGTGCCTGACCAACAAGAGCGCAATCCAGCTGAACAACGAGCTGCACGCGCACAACTGAGGCTTCGGCGTTAGCGCATGGGGATCGCCGGGGCGCTGCTGCCCCGGGTCCGGCCCTCATGGAAGCCTGCAAAAAGCCGCCTGTCCAAGGCGGCTTTTTTCTGCCCGGCTCCGCTCGCTCAACGGGCGCCGAAGGCTTCGCCTACCACGCAGTTGCGCCCGGCCGCCTTGGCCCGGTACAGCAGAGCATCAACCCGCTGCAGCACAGCAGGCAGCTCGGCAGGCGCACCCTGTGTGACCGCAAGCACGCCAAAAGAGGCGGTCACATGTTCGCTGACCGGCGAACGCCGATGCTCGATGGCCAGCGCCGCGATCGCATGACGCATGCGCTCGGCCAGTGCCCGCGCCTGGGCCAGATCGGTATCCGGCAGTACGCAGACAAATTCCTCCCCACCGTAACGCACCACCCAGTCGGTCGGCCGACGAACCTCCCGGGTCAGCGCCAGCGCCACACCACGCAGGCAGCTGTCCCCCTCAGGATGGCCATAGCCGTCGTTGAACTGCTTGAAATAATCGATATCGAGCATGATCAGCGACAGCACCCTGCCACTGCGCTGAGCCTGTTTGAGCGCACGCGCCAGTTCCGAGTCCAGATACCGCCGGTTATACAGCCCGGTCAGAGCATCCTTGTGCGCGATCTGCGCCAGCTCGGCGTTGGCCGCTTCAATCTCGGCGGCCGAGGTCTGTACCAGCCGATGCAGTACCCGCAGCGTTTTCAGCTGCCGCGACTCGGCCGCTGCCGCCGGCAACGGGGTCAGCGGCAGCGCTGCTTCAGGGCCCGCCTCGGCCAGAGTCAACACCGTCTGGGTCTGACTGAAGAACTGCACGGCGCCGCCGGGATGCGTGAAGTACTCGCCATAGGCAAAGAAACCGACCGTGGGCGCCAGCGCTGCAATCGGGGCGATCTCCGCATCGACATCGGGCCCCAGAATCCATTTGCGTGACACACAGGAATAGATAAACGCGGCCTGCACCGGCTTTTGACGCAGCATGGCAACCGTGGCACGGGCGCCCTCGGCCACAAGTCCGGCATGGCAGAAGCCGAACTGCGCCTGCTCGCCGGCATGAAAGGCGTAGATGTAGTCAAACGATCCGTCGTCGTTGACGCCCAGCGCGACGGTCATCGTCAGGGTGGTGAAGACGCCCGCGGCCGACAGGCGGTCCACGGCCAGTTCCTTCCACCGGAGCAGATCGCCGCCGCGGTGCGCCCGGTAGGCGTTGGGGGTGCGGCCGTC
>CAYWUD010000076.1:0-9092 GCA_964461355.1 uncultured Pseudomonadales bacterium
TCCTGGCCGATGCCGTCGAAGCCCTGATCGGCGCGATCTATCTGGAATCGGGCCTTGAGCATACCCGTGAGTGTCTGCTGGGCTGGTACAGCGATCGTCTCGATCAGCTTTCCAGTGCCGATGCGCTGAAGGACTCGAAGACCTGTCTGCAGGAGTTTCTGCAGGGACGCCGCCTGTCATTGCCGCGTTATGAGTTGGTGAGTGTCGAGGGGCAGCCTCATGCCCAGACATTCAGCTGTGAATGTCATGTCGAAGGATTGTCCGCCGCCACGCTGGGCGTGGGTCCCAGTCGACGTATTGCCGAGCAGGAAGCGGCGCGCCGGGCTCTGGCGTTGCTGCAGCCGGAGAAATCCTGATGTTTGAAGGTCTTGAAAGTCTGCCCCGTGGCCGCTGTGGTTATATCGCGATTGTCGGGCGTCCGAATGTGGGCAAGTCCACGCTGATGAACCATATCCTCGGTCAGAAGCTCAGTATTACCTCGCGCAAGCCGCAGACCACAAGGCATCAGGTGCTCGGCATCAAGACCGAGGCCGATGTGCAGAGCATCTATGTGGATACACCCGGGATGCACCAGAACGCTGAGAAGGCGATCAACCGCTACATGAACAAGGCGGCCAGCTCGGCCCTCAAGGATGTCGACGTCGTTGTCTTTCTGGTTGAAGGCACACGCTGGACCGATGAGGACCAGCTGGTGCTGGACAAGCTTAAATACGCCAAGTGCCCGGTTTTTCTGGCGGTCAACAAGGTTGATCAGGTGCGTAACCGCGATGATCAGCTGCTGCCGCATCTGCAGCAGCTGGCGGGCAAGTACGATTTTGCCGGCATTGTGCCGCTGAGCGCCAAGCACGGCCACAACGTCGAGCGGCTGGAACGGCTGGTCGGCGAGCAGCTGCCTGAGGGTATTCATTTCTTCCCGGAAGATCAGATTACCGATCGCAGCTCGCGCTTTCTGGCCGCTGAATTGGTGCGCGAAAAACTGATGCGCCAGCTTGGCGACGAACTGCCCTATGCGACCACGGTCGAGATCGAGGAGTTTGCGCAGGACGAGTATGGCGTGCTGCATATCAGCGCCCTGATTCTGGTCGAGCGCGACGGGCAAAAGCGTATCGTGATCGGCGAAAAGGGGTCCAAGCTGAAGGTGATCGGCCGCGATGCCCGTCAGGATATGGAACGCCTCTTCGACGCCAAGGTGATGTTGCATCTGTGGGTGAAGGTCAAGGGTGGCTGGTCGGATGATGACCGTGCGCTCAAGAGCCTGGGTTACACCGATCTGGACTGACCCTGATGGAACTGCAACCGGCCTTTGTGCTGCACACCCGCCCCTGGCGGGAAACCAGTCTGCTGGTCGAGTTGCTGACGCTGGACGCGGGACGCGTCGGGCTTGTCGCCCGAGGGGTACGGCGGGCCAGCTCCGGACGCAAGGGGCTGCTGCAGCCTTTTCTGCCGCTGCTGGTCAGTTATCAGGGACGTGGTGAACTGAAGAATCTAAAAGCGCTTGAAGCCGTGGCTGCACCGCTGCCGCTGACCGGTTCGGCACTTTTCTGCGGTCTGTACGTTAATGAGCTGCTGATGCGTCTGCTGGCCCGAGAGATGCCGATAGAGCCGCTGTTCGCGCGCTATCGCGCGCTTCTGGTCGCGCTTTCGGGGCCTGAGGCGGCTGAGCCGGTGCTGCGCCGTTTTGAACTGACCTTACTGGCCGATCTTGGCGTGCTGCCGCGCCTTGAGCAGGATCACTGCGGCCAGCCGATCGATGCCAGGCTTTATTACGCACTGACGCCGGAACAGGGCTTTGGCATCGTGGCAGAACACACCCGACTCGCCTATTCGGGCGCTCTACTGCTGGCGCTGGCTGATCCACAGCCGTTGCCTCCGTTCTTCTGGGCGGAGGCCAAACGGCTCAGCCGCGCCTTGCTGAAGCCGCTCCTGGGCAGCAAACCTTTGGTCAGTCGCAGTCTGTTTCGCCCTCAGCGCGTCGATCTGCGGGGGGAGGCCTGATGATTCTCGGTATAGGCACCGACATCGTTCAGATCGATCGTATCGAGGCCGCACTGGCGCGAACCCCGCGTCTGGCCCGACGCATTCTGACTGACAACGAATATGAGCGTTTTACACGTCACCATGAACCGGCGCGTTATCTGGCCAAGCGATTTGCAGCCAAGGAAGCGGCCGCAAAAGCTCTGGGAACCGGGATCGGCCGGGGTATCTCCTTCCAGCAGTTCGAGATCGGCAATAATGCCCTGGGCGCCCCTGAACTCAGATTGCACGGCCGTGCCGAAGCGCTGCAGCGCCAGCGCGGGATACGGGCGCTGCACGTCAGTCTGTCTGACGAGCGCGATTATGCCTTGGCCCTGGTCATCCTCGAAGCCTGAAATCTTTGTGGGGTAGAGCCCCTTTAGCCGGCCTGCTTGGCCTGCCAGTGGTTCAATGCATCGAGTTCGGCCAGCAGGCGTTCCACCCTCTGTTTCTGTTGTGCCGGCGGACAGCCTCTGTCCTTGAGCGCTTCTTCAGCCTGCTGACAGGCCTGCTGCAGGCGCGGCACGCCGCAATAGCGGCTGGCGCCATGCTGTTTATGTACCCGTTCCAGCAGGGTTGCCCAGTCCTGCGCGTGAAGGGCGGCGCTGATCTTCTGACGTTCTTCGGGTAGGGCCTGCAGCAGCATCTGCAGAAGTTCTTCGGCGAGCTGCGGTTTGCCGCCGGCGAGCCGAATACCCAGGGCTGTGTCGACCAGCGGTAGCGCCGGTTGGGTGTCGGTCCGGGTGCCGGTTTCAGTCTGTGCGGATGCGGGGCCAGGCAGCAGAGCAGGCTGGGCTGGAGCGATTTCCTGCAGCGTGCAGCCGCTCCAGCGCTCGATCACCTGCTTGAGCTGCAGTTCGTCGATCGGCTTGGTCAGATAGGCATCCATGCCGGCCAGCAGCAGCTGACGCTTTTCATGGGCCAGTGCGTGCGCCGTCAGGGCAATGATCGGGCTGTGCTGATTGAGGCCCGGCTTCTCGCGCAGTCGACGTGTTACCGTCAAACCATCGAGATCGGGCATCTGGATATCCATCAGGATCAGGTCATAACTGCGTTCAGCGGCCAGTTCCAGCGCTTCCTCGCCGCCGGCTGCGGTATCGACCTGGGCACCCAGTTCCTGCAGCAGAACGCGGACGAGCTTGAGGTTGGCGGCATTGTCATCGACCGCCAGAATGTGCGGTGCAGAACTTGACGTGGCCGGCCGTGCCACCGCTGCAGGTTCCTTGGGGGAATGTGTGGCTGCGGGCAGATGGTGCTCCGCAGGCGCAGCGCTGATCAGCAGATGCTTCAATGCCCGGTTCAGGGGCTGCAGGCTCAAGGGTTTGACCAGGCACAGGCTGTTCGGATAGGGCGCCAGCAGCCTTACCAGCGCGCTTTCTTCCTTGGTGCCGCAGAGAATGATGAAGCGGGCGCAGTGGCCATCGATCATCTGCAGCAGCTGCTCGATCTGGCTGCTGTCGAGGCTCTGTGGGTGATAGCTCAGAATGACCAGATCCAGTTCTTCGCAGCGGTAGCCAAGTTCCTGCTGCAGGCGCTGGAAATCCTGGCACTCTTCGACGCTGATGCCATGCAGCTGTAGCTGGTTGAGATAGCTGCTGCGCGCCAGCGGATAGGGCTCATAGAGCAGGGCGCGGGTCTTGGGCAGCTGCAGCGGCTGAATACCGATCTGCTGCTGGCTCTGATCGGCCCAGAAGCTGAACCAGAAGGTCGAGCCTGATCCGAGTTCGCTTTCGACGCCGATTTCACCGCCCATTTTTTCTGCCAGCCCCTTGGAGATCATCAGACCGAGACCAGTGCCGCCAAGCTGACGGTTGACCGAGCTGTCGACCTGAGCAAAGGCTTCGAACAGACGGGAAATCTGCTGCGGCGCAATACCGATACCGGTGTCCGAGATGCTGATCTTTAAAAGCCGCCGTGCCCCCTGTTCCTCTTCGAGCATGACGCGGACGCAGATCGAACCGTGCTCGGTGAACTTGACGGCGTTACCGAGCAGATTGGTCAGAATCTGCTTCAGGCGCAGCGGGTCGCCGGCCAGTTGCAGCGGTACGTCGGTATAGATCAGCGGGATCAGTTCCAGATTCTTTTCATGGGCGGCCGGGGCCATGAGCACCAGCACCTGCTCGACCAGATCACGCAGGTTGAAGGGGCTGTGATCGAGCTCGAGCTTGCCGGCCTCGAGCTTGGAGAAGTCAAGGATGCTGTTGAGCATGGTCAGCAGGCCTTCGCCCGATGCTCGAATGGTGCCGAGATAATCCTGCTGATGTTCGCCCAGTTCCGAGCGCTGCAGCAGTTTGGCAAAGCCGAGCATGCTGTTGAGCGGGGTGCGCAGCTCATGGCTCATATTGGCGAGGAATTCCGATTTGGTGCGGTTGGCATCCTGGGCTTTCTTACGCGCCAGGCGCAGCTCGTGGTTGCTGATCTCGAGGGTATCGAGGGTTTCCTTGAGGTCTGCCGTGGCCTGCTCCATCTCTTCGGTCAGTTCGCGCTGGCTGGCCTGAATCGAGTCGGCCATGGCGTTGATATCTTCACTGAGCTGGGCCAGTTCGTTGCCGCCCCTGAGTGGAATCCGGGTATCGAGATCACCGTCACGCATCTGGCGCACGGCACTGATGATCTCCTGCAGGGGCTGGGTGATCTTGCGCCCGAGACTCATCGCCAGCAGCAGGTTGAGCAGAATGCCGGCCTGAATCAGCAGACCGCTGGCCAGAAAGGTCTGGTAGACCTTGATCTGGTTGTTGTCGCGGGAAAATTCGATTTCGAGCCATCCGATACGCTGACGTACCTTGGGATCGAGCTGTTGTGGGAGGGCGGCGCGCTCGCGAAAGAAACCGCTGTAACTGACCAGCGGGCGCAGGATGCGAAAGCTTTCGTTTTGTTCCAGCAGGTGTGTTTCTTCGGTGAGCCCGCGCTGTTCTGCGACCTCCTCACCGTGCATCTGCGGGCCGCTGTGTCCGATCAGCGTGCCTTCACTGTCATACAGGCGCGCAGCGCGTACATCGGGCTGTTCCAGGGCGCGGCGTAGAATCTGCTGCTCCAGATCCCGGCTGTTCTGCTGCAGCACCTGTGCCGCCAGTGGTGCCAGCTGTTCGCTGACCAGCGTGGCGCGCTCCTGCAGCGATTGCTCCAGATCCTGCAGGCGGGTCAGGGTAAAGGTGGTACCCAGCAGCAGCGAGATCGTCAGTGTCGGCAACAGGGCCAGCATCGAAACCCGGTGACGGAGGCTCAAGAAACGGGGCATGACAGCGGTCCGAAAAGAGATGTTTTTATATAAAAGCGGTAATAAATATAGATAAATAGAATATTAAGCCCGCATGCAGGATCAGGATACCATGGCCCCAAAAAAGCGAGGGGGAAAATGGTTCCTTTATGAAGTATCCAACCATTGAAGATCTGATCGGCAACACGCCATTGATCCGCCTGCAGCGTATCCAGTCTGGCAGCAATCAGGTGTTGCTCAAGCTGGAGGGCCAGAATCCGGCGGGTTCGGTCAAGGATCGTCCGGCGCTGGCGATGATTCGTGAAGCCGAGTCGCGTGGTCAGATTCGTCCCGGGGATACCCTGATCGAAGCGACCAGCGGCAATACCGGCATCGCGCTGGCGATGGCTGCGGCAATCAAGGGCTATCGCATGATCCTGATCATGCCCGACAACATGAGCGAAGAACGCAAGGCCGCCATGACCGCTTATGGGGCCGAGCTGATTACCGTGCCACGTAGCCTCGGCATGGAGGGTGCGCGTGATCTCGCCGATAAAATGGGGCGCGAAGGGGCCGGTCTGGTACTCGATCAGTTTGCCAACCCCGACAATCCCAGTGCGCATTACGGCACCACCGGCCCTGAAATCTGGCAGCAGACCGGCGGCACAATCACGCATTTTGTCAGTGCCATGGGGACTACCGGTACCATCATGGGAACGGCGCGCTACCTCAAGGAACAGAATTCCAAGGTGCAGATAGTGGGTCTGCAGCCGGCCCCCGGCAGTCAGATTCCGGGTATCCGTCGCTGGCCAGAAGCCTATCTGCCGAAGATCTTTCAGGCCAGCCAGGTGGATCGAACCCTTGATATCACCCAGACCGAGGCCGAGGAAACGACGCGGCGACTGGCGCGTGAGGAGGGGATCTTCTGTGGAGTTTCATCCGGTGGGGCCGTTGCCGGGGCCCTGCGTCTGGCGGCGGAACTCGAGAAGGCCACCATCGTTGCGATTATCTGCGATCGTGGGGATCGTTATCTGTCGACCGGCGTATTTGATGCCAAGGCACCCTGACTATATTCAGGTCGGTACGCACAGGCGACCGGTCTCTGGGCCTTTCAGCGTGAGTGACGGCTTAATCCCAGGGGCGTAACTGGTTACAATAGCCCATTACTGAATGCGACTGGACCGGTTATGCCTCGTACCTCCCGCGGCCCTCTGCCCGCACGACGCGCTCAGGAGCGCGTATCCACTCAGACCCTGAAGATCGAACAGCTGACGCCAGAAGGGCGCGGGCTGGCGCGCTATCGCGGCCAGCCGGTTTTTGTGCCCGGCGCCCTGCCCGGTGAAGAGGTTCGCGTCGCCCTGCATCAGCGCGGCAAACGTCTGGAGGCCGAGCGGGTCGAGCGCCTGTGTGACAGTGCCGAACGGGTCGTGCCGCCTTGCCCGCTGTATGGCCGTTGTGGCGGCTGTGATCTGCAGCATCTCGACAGCACGCGGCAGCTTGGTTACAAGCAGCAGTGGGTGCTCGATCTGATGCAGCGGCTGGGCCAGTTTCAACCTGAGGAGGTGGCCGAGCCGCTTGCCAGCCCTGCCTGGGGTTACCGTCAGCGGGCGCGCATGGCGGTGCGCTGGCAGGGCAGCCAGCTGTTTTTCGGTTTTCGGCAGAAAAATTCCCAGCGCATCGAACCCGTCAGCCAGTGCCCGGTACTGCTGCCCGAACTCTCCGATCTGCTGACCCCTCTGTTTCATCTTCTGCGTGGACTCGGGCCCAAGGCCGGTATTTCCCATCTTGAACTGATGCGTCTGGGCGAGCGTACCGCCGTACTGCTGCGCACGCTCAAGCCCCTGAAAGAGCGCGCCACGGCCTCGTTACAGCGCTTTGCCGAGCAACATGCCCTGTCCCTGTGGCTGCAACCGGAGGAGGATAGGTGTTCGCGACAGTGTTTCTGGTCAAATGGCCAGGATGAGCTACTTTATCTGCTGGACTCCGAGATCGAACTGGCGGCCCAGCCCGGTGACTTTATTCAGGTCAACGGAGCGGTGAACCGTGCCATGGTGCGTCAGGCGCTGGCCTGGCTGGCCCCGAAACCGGGGGATCGGGTACTGGATCTCTTCTGCGGTATCGGCAATTTCAGCCTGCCGTTGGCCCGAGAGGCTAGCGCCGTGGTTGCGGTCGAAGGGGTGGCCGAGAGTCTGCAGCGGGGAGAAGCCAACGCCCGGCGTAACGGGATCGACAGCATTTCCTGGTACCAGGCCGATCTGGAGCAGCCGCTGGCGGCCCACAGCTGGGCCAAAGGCGGTTTCAACCGGATTCTGCTCGATCCGCCGCGTACCGGAGCCCGCAGCCTTTGTGCCGAGCTCGGGGAACTTGGTGCCGATTCGGTACTCTATGTTTCCTGCAATCCTGCCACGCTGGCCCGCGATGGGGCCGAGCTGGTGCGTCAGGGGTATCGCTGTCAACGGCTTGGCGTGATGGAGATGTTTCCCCAGACCAGCCATGTGGAAACCATGGCGCTGTTTGTGCGGTCCTGAGCGGGATCGCGTCAATTTAGTTCAGGAAGTGATGTAACGACCATGGTCAAGGTGAGAGAAGATCAGCCGATCCGGCCCGATGGCAGTATCGATTTGGATGCCTGGATCGAGCGGTTCAGTCAGGATGTCAACCTCAGGGATGTCGACCAGGTACGCGAAGCCTGTGAATTCGTGGCGGCCAAGGAGGCCGAAAATGAACATCTGGGCAGTTTCTGGAGTGCCGAGGTCAGCTGTCTGCAGGTGGGCCTTGAGATGGCCCAGATTCTGGCAGAGCTCAAATCCGATCAGGAAACCGTGCTCTCGGGGATACTCTACCGTGCCGTGCGTGAAAACAAGATTCCGCTGGCCGAAGTGCGTGAACGCTATGGCGAAACCGTCGCCAAGCTGATCAAGAGCACCCAGGGCATGGCAGCCATCAGCCAGCGCACCCATCCGGGGCGAGGCCAGGTGCTGGGGCAGGACCAGGATCAGGTCGACAAGGTGCGCAAGATGCTGGTGTCGATCATCGACGATGTGCGTGTTGCGCTGATCAAGCTGGCCGAGCGGACCTGTGCGATCCGGGAAGCCAAGCATCAGAGCAAGGAGCGCCAGCTGCGCGTAGCCCGCGAGGTGTTCGATATCTATGCGCCGCTGGCACACCGGTTGGGGATCGGTTACATCAAGTGGGAGCTTGAGGATCTCAGCTTTCGCTACCTCAAGGCCAGCGATTACAAGAAGATCGCCCGTCTGCTGAACGAGAAGCGTCTCGAGCGTCAGCAGTTTATCGATGAGGTGATCATGCGCCTGAAGCAGGCGCTGAAGGAAGCCAGCATCAAGGCCGATGTGTTCGGCCGGGCCAAACATATCT
This sequence comes from uncultured Pseudomonadales bacterium, assembly GCA_964461355.1. GTDB lineage: Bacteria > Pseudomonadota > Gammaproteobacteria > Pseudomonadales > CAYWUD01 > CAYWUD01. The sequence continues at coordinate 8,585 of CAYWUD010000076.1, forward strand.
ATTCGATCTGGCGCAAGATGCGCCGCAAGAACGCCGATTTTCGTGAAATCTACGATATTCGGGCGTTCCGGATTCTGGTCGAGAACGAGCGTGACTGTTACGGCGTACTGGGGATCGTTCACTCGCTGTGGAAGCATATTCCCAAGGAGTTTGACGACTATATCGCCACGCCCAAGGAAAACGGCTACCGCTCTCTGCACACGGCGGTAATCGGCCCGTTCGGCAAGACCATGGAAGTACAGATCCGTACCCGCGACATGCACGAGGAATCGGAGCTGGGTGTCTGTGCGCACTGGAAGTACAAGGGTACCGACGTCAACAACAAGCAGGACAGCTACGAAGAGAAACTCAGCTGGCTGCGTCAGGTGATGGAGTGGCACGAGGAACTCGGCGATCTCGAAGGGCTGGGCGAGCACTGGCGCGCGGATGTCGAGCCCGACCGTATCTATGTGTTCACCAAGGACGGCCATGTGGTCGACCTGCCGGTGAGTGCCACACCGCTCGATTT
>CAYWUD010000077.1:0-9038 GCA_964461355.1 uncultured Pseudomonadales bacterium
CAATCTGTTTCATTGCTGATCAAAACCTCGACATAAAAAAAGAGAGCCATTCCGGCTCTCTTTATTAACGCCAAATCAGAAGCCACTCAACTGGCTTCCAGCTCCTTCCTTAATGCTTCCTTATTAATCCGATTCTTATCGCTCTGCACCAGCGGCAGAGACCGCTTGTAGAGGATCTGGCTCGGAATCATGTAGGAGGCCAGGTGCTTTTTCAGCTCGAAGCGGATCTCTTCTTCGCTGAGTTCGCTGCGCGCCGAGTAGACCATCACGATCTCCTCTTCGATCTGCGCATTGTCGATGCCGAACACCGCGCACTGCTCGATCTGCGGGAAGTTCTTCGCCACCACCGATTCGATTTCAAACGGCGACACGCGAAAACCGCAGGTCTTGATCATGTCATCGTGGCGCGAGACAAAGTACAGGTACCCCTCTTCGTCCTTGTAGACATAGTCGCCCGAGGCCACCACCAGCTCGTCGGTCAGCTGGCCTTCGATATTGATCACATCCTTCAGAATCTGGATCGATTTAAAGCGCTGGGCATTGTGCTCGGGCGCATTCCAGAAGCCGCGGTAGATAAAGCCGCCCCGGTGGATCAGCTCGCCCACTTCACGCGGGGCGCACTCCTGCCCCTGTTCGTTGATGACATAGAGCTCCACATCCGGGATCGCCTTGCCGATCGACTCGGGGCGAATCTCGATCTGACTGGGATCAAGATAAGCCGAGCGAAATGCTTCGGTGAGCCCGTGCATGGAAAAGAGGCGCGCCCGGGTAAAGGTCTTCTTGCACTGGCTGATCATCTGGGCGGTGAGGTTACCGCCCGAGGAGGTAATGATGCGCAGGTGATCGAACAGCTCGGCACTCGGAATGCGCGCCCCGCCCTCCTCGAACGCCTGGGCAATGGTCACCGGCATCAGCGGCAGCACCGTGACCCGATCGTTGATCAGGTGGTTGAAGAAATCCTCCGGCAGAATAAAGCGGTGCAGCGCCAACGTCGCCTGCATATACAGGGTGCAGAAGAGCTGGTTGAGGCCGTAATCGAGGTTGAAGATCAAGACGCCCGAGAGCACGTCATCGGCCTTGAGCTCTAGGTACTGCGACACCACGCGGGCCGAATCGATCAGATTGCGGTGCGCGATCACGATCCCCTTCGGCGTGCCGGTCATGCCGAAGGAATAGGTGATCACGGCGTTGTCGTGGCCGTTGACGGTGCAGACATGGGGCTTGTTGTAGTACTTGTAGATCTCCTCGAAGGACGCACACGCCTTGCTGGTGGTTTCATAGGAGATGATGCGCCCGCTGAAATCGATCTCCTCGATGCTTTCGAGTTTCAGCTTGTCGGTGATGATGCACTGGATACCGCAGTCGTTGATGATGTACTCGACCTGCTCGGGTTTGAGCAGTCGGGTCAGCGGCACCAGGATATAGGGGGTGGAGAGAATCGCCAGAATGGCCACCACCTGATCGATGCCCTTGTTCGAATAGATGCCGATCCGCGCCTGCCGGGGCAGATTCAGTTCGGTGAGATACAGCGCCACCTGATTGACCCGGGTGATCAGCTCGCCGTAGCTGATGCGCTGACCCTCGAAGATCAGCGCGGTTTTCTCCGGGCAGTCGCGGGCAGCGCGCTCGAGCAGCATTCTGATGCAGTTAAACGACATTATTCGTTTCCTTTTACGCCAAGCGTCCAGATATCGTAATTATTGTCGATGATCGCTGTGGGGTTGTGCGCCGAGGTCAGAATCTTGCGGTAGAAGAACGAGATGATGTCCTGCACCTCGTCGACGGTGAGCACCTTGGTGATGCCGCCGGTGAGCACGATCGAGTTGATCGCCAGCAGCTTCAGGTTGACGTAGGCCTTGCGGTAGCTGGAGATCTTGCACAGCACCAGAAAGATCGCCAGCTGCATCAGGATGCGCGTGGCCTTGTCGCTCTGCTCATGGAAGATGTTCTCGGTCACCTTCAGGTGGGTCAAGAGCTCGTAGACAAACTCGTTGTTCTGCGCGGCAAAGATCAGCGACTTGCGCGACTTGTAGACCCCGAGCTTCTTGAATACCAGACGGTCGTATTCGTTTTCTGTCACCAGATTTTCGTCGACCAGATCCTTGGAGTAGTGAATATCGGTGGTCGCGCCGCCGACATCAAGCAGGATAAAGGGGTTGACCACCGAGAGTTTGGCATCGATCTGCGGCAGTGCGCGGTTGACGAGACAGGGCGTGGAGTCGATCTGGTTGGCGGTGATCGCGTACAGGTGCTTGATATCCTCCTTGCCCTCGATGTCCTGCTGGTACAGGTTCACCAGATACTGCTTGAGGTGCTCCTCGACGATGTGCAGGCGCTCGTCGATGATGTTGGGCAGTACCACCAGATGCTCGATGCGCTCGGCCAGCGCCGGGGCATCCTGCGCACTGCCGACGAAGACGATATTCGAGTAGCTGAGATCTTCGAGATACTGGTACAGATCCTCGCCATAGTTACAGGCGTGCGAATCGATACAGCCGACGATGATCACCACATCGACAAGATCGCTCGGCAGCGAATACGCGGCCAGATCCTGATACAGCAGGGTCTCGATAATGTTGATGCCCGCGTTGAAGGCGATATTGGTGGCGTACTTGAGCGAGAAGCTGTTGCTCATGCCGATGATCAGCGCGCTCAGGCCGCCGTTGGCCGACGAGCAGATATAGGTATCTTCCGGGGCAAAGCGCGCCAGGGTATCGCCGCACTTGTTCTGCAGGTCTTCGAGAATCGCCTTGTTGAAGTCACGAAAATGCTGCTCGATGTTGTCGGGCGTACTGACCTTGAAATAGGTACTGCCGACATCGATCAGTAACGGGGTCTGGGCCTGGCTCATTGCATAATCCCTATATCGTGAATGATGTCGTTGATGATGCTGGTGGTATCTTTCACCCGATCGTATTTCGATTGCTCGTAGGCGTAGCAGTGGTCCGGAATCGGCACCCGGCCGCGATCGATGATGCGGATATTCTTGTTCGAGTCGCGCACCGTGATCATGGCGTTGTGGTTGATGATGTGCGGCGAGAACGGCACATCGATAATGCCGTTCTTGATCGAGTTGAACGCCTTGCGCCACAGGGTATCGGCCGGATCGTTGAGCACCGCCTCCATGATCGCCATCACTTCCTGGGTGAGGATCTCCTCCTCCTCGGCGTCTTCGATCTTCGGCAGGCCGTTCAGAATACCCAGGGTGTACTGGGTGTTGGCCACGGTCTTGGCGTTGGCTTCCTTGGTCGGAATACCCACCGCCTCTTCGCGGGTCTTGGTGATGATCTTGTCGGCCCCGACCAGCGCGGCGATCACCGTGGACATGTTGATCAGCTGCTCGGCGTAGTCGCGGGTGGTCGGAAACGCGCCCATCCACTGGTGGTAGACGAGGTTGATGATCGCATCGTCACAGCCGATCTCGGCCGCGTAGTGCCGGGCCAGCTTCTTGATCACCGCGCCGGTGACGATGTCCTGATTCATCGAGCCCTGCTGCGAGAACGAAACCGAGAAGGATTTCACCCCCTCTTCGAGCGAGAGCATCATCTCCAGCAGCTGGATCACGATGGTGATGCACGGCGGCACCAGGGTCGCGGTCAGCGGGCCGAAGGATTCCCGGTTGATCGGTTCGTTGAGCTTGGAGTAGTTGGCACAGACACGCTCGACGTACTTCCAGTACAGAAAGGCCTTGTCCAGCGGGAAGTTCTTCGAATAGGGCAGCAGATAGGTAATGGGCCCGCCTTCGATCTCGAAGATACCCGAGGCGATGGCGGTTTCGATCAGCAGCCGCGCATCCGGGGTACCGTGGCGCAGACTCACCGGCTTGTTGAAGTGGGTGATCATCTTGCGCGTGGTGCGGTAGCCGTGGTTCACCAGCGGATAGCCGTTGAGCATGTCGACGTCGTTTTCTTCGCTCAGGCGCAGCATCTTCTTGGCGGTGGCGTAGTCATTGAGCCGGGTGTTGGAGTCGATGGTCAGCGGCAGCACATCGACGTTGGCCTTGACGAAAAACTCGTTCAGGGCGAACTGCTTCTTGTAGGTGGGAAAGCCGCCGCGCGGCTGCACCAGCATCTTCTGTTTTTTCGCATAGTGATGCGAAATAAACAGCTCCTTGCTGGCGTTTTTTACAAACTCCTCGACCTCGGCAAAGTCGAAGCTGTCGACAAACTCATTGCTGAGGATGATCTCCCGTTCTTCCTGCAACAGGCTCATGCGCATGCCCTCTGCTCGATAAAGGCTTCCAGCTCGTCGAGCCCGGTATTCAGATCGACCTGATGGCAGACCAGATCAAAACCGAAGGCGCGGTAGCGCGGCACGATATCTTCGGCCTTGCCGCTGCCCACCACCAGGTTGCCGCCGATCATCATCACCAGATCATCGAGGTTGCGGTACCGGGCCTTGAGGGCCCGCACTTCACGCCCCCAGCCTTCGGCCTCGCCGTTGAGCGAGGAGATCAGCAGCACTTCGGCGCCGGTCTCTACCACCGCGTCAAAGAACTCTTCAAGATGCGTGTTGACCCCGAGGTTGAACACCTCGAAACCACGCGCGCGCAGGGACAGATCGATCAACCGATTGGCGACCACATGAATGTCGTTTCCCACGACACCGGTTACTACCTTCATTTATGTACGCACCCCACCCGGTAAAAACACAATATATTCAATAGGTTAAGGAAATTGTATTTGTTTTGTCAGCGCCCTATTGTGCTAGAATGGCTGCCGCAACAAATTGACAGGGGGCATCTATGGGGTTCTTTACGGCGGATATCTGTGACGCATATGGCGACCAGGTCGCACTGTTGCAGCCGGGTTATCGCAATTTTGGCGGTGCCGCGCGCTGCGAAGGCACGATCGTGACCATCCGACTCGATCGCAACAATGCCGATCTGATCAGCCTGCTGCGCGACGAGGATGGCCGCGGCAAGGTGGTGGTGGTGGATGTCGATCAGGCCTATTTTGCGGTGGTCGGCGAAAACCTGATGAAGTTCGCCCACAAAAACCACTACGCCGGTATCGTCATCAACGGCTATGTGCGCGATACCCAGCAGATTGCCGATATTCCGGTCGCGCTGTATGCGCTTGGTACCTGTTCGCGCAAATACAGTCCGGTAACCGCGGGCTGCCGCGATACGGAACTGCACTTTGCCGGCGTTACCTTCAGACCGGGTGAATACCTGTATGCCGATGCCGATGGTCTGATCGTGACCGCTGCACCGCTTGTCTGAACACCATCCGGGGCTGACGCCGCCGGCATAACAGCCCCGCACGCCGGATCAAAAAGGCGCTTAAAAGCGGCGCGATCAGTGTGGCGCGCGTTCCACGCTCTGGCTCCTTGCTGTTATACTGCGCGCCGGTTTTTTCCATACGCCCTGTGGGCGTGCAGGCCTCGGGGTCTGCGCCCGACCGAGCACCGTCCACACGCGGCAAGGCCCGGCGTGTAGCGGCGGATGGCCGTATACAACCTCCCTTTTCAGGATGACACCCATGCCCAAGGCCAGTGAAATCAAGAAAAACACCGCCGTCGTGTTCAATGGCAAGACCTGCATCGTGCGCGATATCGAGCGCTCCGTGCCCCAGGGTCGTGCCGGCGGCAGCATCTACCGCATGCGCATGTACGATGTGGTAACCGGCAGCAAGATCGACGAATCCTTCAAGGATTCGGAAATGCTCGATCTGGCCGATCTGGTACGCCGTGAAGCGATGCTCTCCTACATCGACGGTGACGAGTACGTGTTCATGGATAACGAGGACTACACCCCGTACCACCTGAACAAGGAATCCATTGCCGAGCAGGCGCTGTTCATCAACGAACAGACCACCGGTATCTATATCGTGGTCGTCAACGATCTGCCGGTTGCGCTGGATATGCCGGCCCACGTGGAGCTGGAAATTGCCGATACCGCACCGGCGATGAAAGGCGGCTCGGTTACCGCACGCACCAAGCCTGCGACCCTGACCACCGGCGCCGTGATCCAGGTACCCGAGCATATTGCGCCGGGCGACCGCATCCGCATCAACGTCGAAGAACGCAAGTTCATGGGCCGCGCGGACAAGTAAGACCGCCCCCGGCGAACCTATAAAAACGCCCGCAACCACTCCGGGTGCGGGCGTTTTTTGTTTCAAAGAACCGCACAGCAACCGCAGCTGACTGACGCGCCCCCCACGGGCAGCATCTTGCAAAGCCCGCGTCTGTGCCCAGCGACGTCAACCGCGCTACCCTCAGCGAAGCCGTGCCCTGAGGCCGGATTCCGGCCAAACAACGGCATGCAGCCGCAACAGGCACGATTTTTCAGCGCGCGATACCGCACAGGGAGCCTTGCCATGCCTATCCGCATCACCTCATCCCTGCTCGCATGGGCTACGTTCAGCGCACTGCTCGGCTGCGCGACAGAGGACGCACAGTGGCGCGAGACCGCCTATGGCTCATGGACCTACTCCCGCGATGAGCTAGAGCTCCTGCCCGCCCAGGCCAAGGCACAGATTCTGGCGTTACCGGCCGTCACCGAGACCCAGACCATTGAGGTTCTGATCCGCACCGCGACCCTGAACCGGGCGGTGCCCATCGAGGCCCTGACGCCTGGGGCAGACGCAGTGCTGGCCACCGTTGGCGAAACAAAGGAGCGCATCCCCATTGCCAACATCACGGAAATACAGAGCATCCGCGCGATCAGAACAGCCGCGCCACGCGATCAGGGGACCGATGCCGAGGAGATCGGTGAAGCGCTGATCCTTGCCCCGCTGATACCGCTTGCGGTTGTCTCCTTTCCACTGCTCAGGGCCATGGAGCTCGATGCGGGCAAAAATGCAGCCGATAACGGTAAAGCACTGCAGGCCTATGGCCAGCTCTCGAAACAGGAGCTGCTGCACCATCTTGGCCCACCAGCTCAGCAGTACGCCTGTGATGACCGCGATGGAGGCCACGACGTCTGGGTCTACCCACCGGAGCAGGTACTCCGGGGGGCCCGGGCGCTGTTTATCCATCGCTCCGATGGGCGTGTGTATTACACGTCATATAACACCACGTTTTTTCAGGACCGCTGCATGCGCCTGACGCCCGGATCGGCGCCGTGATCCCCGGCGCGGCCGATCAGGCCAAGAACCCACCAGCAGCCCGCCCCTGAGGCAGACAGCGCTGAGACCTTGCCACGGACTGACCGCTGATGGCAGCATGCTCGAACTCGGCCGCAAGCCCGCAGGCTCCGCTCAGGCGCCCTTTGCGCGCGGCCAGCCACCTGCAGCGAGAACGCCGTGACCTATCAGATTGCCCCTATTCATCCCCTACAGGATGCTGCCATCAGTACCATTATCAGAACGGTGGGCGCCGAGTTTGGCGCCATTGGCGAAGGCTTTGGCCCGGCCGATGCCGAAGTGGCCGCCATGAGTGCGCATTATGAGCCGGCGCAGCGCAGTCTGTACCTGGTGGCCACCCGAAACAGTGAGGTGGTAGGCGGTGGCGGAATTGCGCCCTTTGCCGAGCACACCGATATCTGCGAGCTGCGCAAACTCTTTCTCAGCAGCGACGGTCGCGGCTACGGGATCGGCCGCGCGCTGGCCGAGCAGTGCCTGAACTTTGCTCGGGAACAGGGCTATCGCTACTGCTACCTCGATACGCTGGGCACCATGACGGCCGCGATTACCCTGTATGAGCGACTCGGCTTCGAACGGCTCGAACGCCCGCTCGAGGGCACCGTGCACGGGGGATGCGATATCTGGATGCTGAAGACCCTCTGAGCTGCATCCGCATCATCCCCCACCGGAGGGCCCGCGTGGGGGCTCGGGTACAGCTGCTACAGTTGTAGCATTGCGGCCCGGATCTCCCTGAATGACCCTGCTGATCATCTACCTCGTTGTTGCCATCGGCATTTCCTTTCTCTGCTCCGTACTCGAGGCGGTGCTGCTGTCACTGACGCCGGGTTTTGCCCAGGCCCTGCAGCATGAACATCCGCGCCGCGCGGCCCGGCTGCTGCAGGTCAAGGAGCGGCTGGACGAGTCGCTGGCGAGTATTCTGATCCTCAACACCTTCGCCCATACCATGGGCGCTGCCGGCGTCGGAGCTCAGGCCCTGAAGGTGTTCGGCCCCGAATGGGAGACCCTGATTGCGGTACTGCTGACCCTGGCGATCCTGTATTTTTCCGAAATCATTCCCAAAACCCTCGGTGCCACTTTCTGTCGCCAGCTGGCCATACCTTCGGCCTATCTGATCAGCGTTCTGGTCAAGCTCGTGTACCCGCTGGTCTGGCTGTCCACCCGGCTGACCCGGCTGTTCGGCCCGGAGCAGGAACAGGAGATCACCCGCGAGGAGATTCTGGCGCTGGCGTCACTGGGCCATCGCGACGGTGCTCTGGTGCTGCAGGAAAACCGCTATCTGGCAAACCTCCTGAATCTTCGCGACATTCGCACCGAAGCGATCCTGACCCCACGCACCGTGGTGCATATGCTGAGCGCGGAGCTGAGCATCAGTGACGCCCTGAATGATCCGGCAACGCGCCAGTTCACCCGGATTCCGATCTATGGCGCACATATGGACGATATCCGCGGCAAGGTGATTCGGGCCGATCTGTTCGAGGCCGAGCGCAACGGACACGGCGATCAGCCGCTGACCAGCGTGGCCCAGCCGATCGCCCGGGTATCGGAAAAACTGCCGGTGCAACAGCTGCTCGACCGTATGATCCAGCACAAGATCCATCTTTTTCTGGTCGAGGACGAGTTCGGTCAGACCGCTGGCGTGGTCACCCTGGAGGATGCGATCGAAACCCTGCTCGGGCGCGAAATCGTCGATGAAACCGATACCGTCGAAGATATGCAGGCACTGGCGCGCAGTCGCTACCGCGACCGCCTGCGCCAGGATCGGGATGCCGAACGCTGATCGATCAGCGCGCCCGGATCACGCTCAACCACGCTGTACGCCCTCAGGCCTCCAGGCAAAGGACTCTGCAAAACGGCTGCGCGCGGCCGAATAATCAGCCCGCGCCGCCCTGTTGCAACAGGGCCGGCAACCCCCGCATCAGTGCACAGTACACAGCCGGTATCGCCAGCGGC
>CAYWUD010000078.1:0-8974 GCA_964461355.1 uncultured Pseudomonadales bacterium
GCTGGCCTCTACCGGCCGTGACATCAACTGGGACATGAAGCGTCTGGACGGCTACCGCAACTTCTGCAACAAGCTGTGGAACGCTGCGCGTTACGTGAAGCTTTCTACCTGTGGCGAAGAGCTTTCTGCCGAGCAGCAGGCGGCGATGGAAGTGGATCTGAACACTGGCGAAGTCGAGCTGACCCTGGCCGACCGCTGGATCCGTGCACGTCTGCAGCAGACCAAGCAGGAAGTGACCCGTCATCTGGAAGCCTTCCGTCTCGATCTGGCGTCCCAGAGCCTGTACGAATTTATCTGGAACGAGTACTGCAGCTGGTATCTGGAGCTGACCAAGCCGGTCCTGACCGACGCCAACAGCCCGGCCGCACAGCTGCGCGGCACCCGCCAGACCCTGGTCCGGGTACTGGAAGAGATCCTGCGCCTGGCGCATCCGTTCATGCCCTACATCACCGAAGAGATCTGGCAGCAGATCAAGGGACTGGCCGGCAAGAGCGGCGACACCCTGATGCTGCAGCCGTTCCCGGTGGCGGACGAAGCCCTGATCGACGCCAGCGCCATTGCCGATATCGAATGGCTGCAGGAGCTGATCACCGGCGTGCGTAACATCCGCGGCGAGATGAAGATCTCCATGGGCCGTGAGCTGCCGATTCTGGTACGCAATCCGGCCGCCGACGATCAGCGCCGTCTGACCGAGTACGCGCCCTTTATCCGCAACCTGGCCAAGCTCGAGTCCATCGACATTCTGGCCGCCGATGCCGAAGCGCCGATGGCCTCCACCGCACTGGTAGGTCAGATGGAAGTGCTGGTACCGATGGCCGGTCTGATCGACAAGGACGCCGAGCTGGCACGCCTTGCCAAGGAGATCGACAAGCTGAACAAGGAAGTCGAGCGCTTTGCCAAGAAGCTCTCCAATCCGAAGTTTGTCGACAGCGCTCCGGCGGCCGTGGTGGACAAGGAACGCGCCAAGCTGGTCGATGCCGAAAGCGCCCGTACCACGCTGGAAGAGCAGTACGCCAAGATTCAGGCGCTCTGATTTCCAGACCTTGCCGACAAAACCCGCGCCATGCGGGTTTTGTCGCTTCTTTGCCCTGCTGACCCCGGCCCTGATCAGCTAGAATTTGAGGCACAGCGCACAATGTGCGCGGCTGCCCTATAACTGCAGGAAACGACCTCGATGAAAAGCAAAGCGAGTCAATCTCAAGGGATTTTGCTGTTTCGACTTTCACACACGCAGCTGTTTGCCATCGGCACGCTGAAAATTCGTGAAATCGTCCCCTACAGCACGCTGACGGCCATTCCCGGCGCCCACCCCACGGTGCTCGGTGCGGCCATGGTGCGTAACGCGACCATCCCGGTGATCGACATGGCTATGGCCGTCGGCTACAAGCCGCTGACCGCCGAAGAGATTCCCAACTGCTACATCATCATCACCGACTGCCAGCGCAAGGTGATCGGCTTTCTGGTACGCAGCATCGACAAGATCATCGAATGCAACTGGCGCGAGATCGAGCCGCCGCCGAACAACCTCGGCCGCAACGCCTTTCTGACCGGGATCACCAAGGTGGGCGATCAGCTGGTACAGCTGCTGGACGTCGAGTTCCTGCTGTCGAAGGTCTACCCGGAAGCCCAGGGCAGCACCCAGGCGATCCTTACCGATGTCGAACGGGAAAAGCTCAAGCCGCTGAAGATTCTGATGGTGGATGATTCGATGGTGGCCCGCAAACAGCTGTCCGACGCCCTCGACAGCATCAACCTCCCCTATCAGGTGGCCAACAACGGCCAGAAGGCGCTGGAGATGATGGAACAGGCCGCCGCCGACGGCAGCCCGATCGACATTCTGGTCAGCGATATCGAGATGCCCGGCCTCGACGGTTACGAGCTGGCCTTCGAGGTGCGCGACAATGCGCGCCTCTCGCATGCCTACATCATTCTGCACACGTCGCTCTCCAGCGAGATCAGCGTGAGTCAGGCGCGTCAGGTGGGCGCCGATGAAGCCCTGACCAAGTTCGATGCCAACGAACTGATTCAGGCGATGCTGCGCGGCGCCGAGAAAAAGGCACACGAGTCACTGGCCAGTGCCTGAATCCGCTTCTGGGCCAGGGCCTGCACCGCTTCGGTGGCAGGCCCTGCTGTTGTGCCTGTGTGCCGCCAGCGCGAGCGCCGACAGCCTGGCGCCCTTTACCAGCGACGGCTGCAGCCTGTTTCCCGATGGCACCCTGAGTCAGCAGAACCTGTGGCTCGACTGCTGCATTCAGCATGATCTTGATTACTGGAAAGGCGGCACCCGAGCCGAACGCCTGGCGGCGGACAAGGCCCTGGAGCACTGTGTCGAAACAGTCGGCGCACCGGAAATCGCCGCCCTGATGCATTCGGGCGTACGTGCCGGGGGCAGCCCCTGGTGGCCCACCGGCTATCGCTGGGGCTATGGCTGGCCGTACCTGCGTGGCTACAAGGCGCTCGATCGTGCCGAACGTGCCGAGGTGCGCCTGCGTCTTCACGAACTCGAACAGCGGCTGCAGCGCCTCGGTCAGCTGCTCGAGCAGCAGAGCACGCCTTAACCCTGCGGCAGCGGCAGGCGCGCCTGTTCAATGCGTTGCTCCAGCCGCTCGATCTCCTCATGCAGCGTTATCGCCTCATGCTCGAGCAGCTGCAACACGATCGGCTCGAGCTGGGCGTCGGGCGCAGCCTCGCAGCTTGCGGGCACCGCCAGCGGGACACGGATCATCGAATACAGCGAACGGCTCTCGCCGAGCTGCTGCTTCAGGGCGCGCAGACGCTGCCGCAGCACCTCGACCGCAGCGCTTTCCGGCGTCTCGGCCAGTGCCTCCAGTGCGTCCTGCACATAGCCCGCACTGCTGATCTCATCGCTCCACTCAAGCTCCATCAGCTCATCTTCACTCAGGCGCGCCTCGCTGCGGACCTGCTCCAGAAAGCGCTGGCAATCAATCGCCTGCGCCGGATAACAGGCAGCAAGCATCAGCACACACAACAGATGACGCACGGGCATCTCCTTTAATAGCCTTCGGCAGGAGCGGCCAGCATACCAGTTCGGCCCCGCTCTGCCAGCCGCTCCTTGACAGGGCGCCGCGGCAACAGGGAGCATAGCCAGCCCATGTATTCACCACGCCCTGGAGCGTCCATGTCGATCGAACAGGCTCTGATTGAAATAGACCGCCAGCTGTTGCAGCTGTGGCGCCGTCTCGCCCCCGAGACCTCGAGCCTGAGCCTGACCTGGAACGAATACCATTACCTCGAGGCGCTGGCCGAAGGGAGCCTGCGCCTCTCCGAGCTGGCACAGAAGATGGGGGTCAGCAAGGCCTCGGTAAGCACCATGGTGCGCAAGCTCGAGGCCCGCGGCCTGCTTGAGCGCCTGCCCGACCCGGACGACCGCCGCGCCAGCCGTGTTCAGCTGACCGGCGTCAGCCGCCAGCTGCAGGCCGAAGACCGCCGCGTGTACCGCGCCCTGTGCGCCCAGCTCAAGGCCGGCCTGAGCACCGACGAATTCACCCAGCTCAGCCACCTCTTGATCAAGGCCTCCGCAACGCTTAACCGCGACACACCCGCGCCGCCCGAGTCCTGAACGCACCGACAATTGACCCGCACCGGCGCACTGCCTAGACTCGCGCGCATTCCCATTCTGGAGCCGCACCTTTATGCGTCTGGACCGCCTGCTGGCCAATCAGCCCGATCTCAACCGTCGCCAGGCGCTGCTGCTGCTGGCTCAGGGCGCCGTCCGCGTCGACGGCCAGTGCGAGACCCGCGGCAGCCGCGAGATCGATCGCTTTGCCGCGGTCCATCTGGGCGAGCGGCTGGTGCAGGCGGCTACCCCGGCACGCTACCTGATGCTGCACAAGCCCGCCGGCGTCGTCAGTGCCACCCGCGATCCCGAGCACCGTACGGTGATCGATCTGATCGATGAGCCCTGGGCGTCGGAGCTGCATATTGCCGGACGGCTCGACAAGCAGAGCACCGGCCTGCTGCTGCTGACCAACGATGGCCGCTGGTCTAAACGCCTGACCCGCCCAGAGCAGAAGCAGTCCAAGCGTTACTACGTGCGCACCGGCAAGCCGATCACGGCGGACTATATCGAACAGTTTGCCCGCGGCATCTATTTCGCCTTCGAGGATCTCACTACCGCGCCGGCAGCGCTGGAGCTGCTCGGCTCCCACGAAGCCCGCATCACCCTGACCGAAGGGCGCTACCACCAGATCAAACGGATGTTCGGCTTTTTCCGCAACCCGGTGCTTGATCTGCACCGTGAAGCGATCGGTACCGTACCGCTCGATCCGGCCCTGCCACCCGGCGCCTATCGCCCTCTGAGCACACCCGAGCAGCAGAGTCTGTGCGCCTGAATCTGCCCACCCGGTAAAAACCATTATTTTTACATGGCCATTAATGCATGGCCGCACGCTCTGTGTTACAACAGCACAGAGCGCCGTCTGACCGCATTAATCCCTGTTAAAACATGCACATATAGAAAATAACAGCACCTATCTTGGTATAGCCGGAAGCAACCAAAAGCCACCGACTATCAATTCGAAAGAATTTATTAATTTTAACAATCAATCAGGTCCGGGCATCCTAACCATCAAGCCTCAGGGCAACCGATTGAGTCCCCCTCCCCACCATTCAAGGAGCACATAATGAGTCTGGAAAACCGCGAAGGTCAGGCTGTACCGTCCGTCAGCTTCCCGGTCCGCGAAAACAACGACTGGAACACCATCACCACCGACGAACTGTTCAAGGGCAAGACCGTCGCTGTGTTCTCTCTGCCGGGTGCGTTTACCCCGACCTGTTCATCCACCCACCTGCCGCGCTACAACCAGCTGGCACCGATCTTCAAGGCCAACGGCGTCGACAGCATTGTCTGTGTATCCGTCAACGACACCTTTGTCATGAACGAATGGAAAAAGGATCAGGAAGCGGAAAACGTGATTCTGATTCCGGACGGCAACGGTGAGTTCACCGACGGCATGGGCATGCTGGTCGACAAGAATGATCTGGGCTTTGGCAAGCGCAGCTGGCGTTACAGCATGCTGGTCAAGGACGGCGTGGTCGAAAAGATGTTTATCGAGCCGAACAAGCCGGGCGACCCCTTTGAAGTGTCCGATGCCGACACCATGCTGAACTACATCAACCCGGAATGGAAAGAACCGGATCAGGTTGCTCTGCTGAGCAAGCCGGGCTGCCCGCACTGCGCCCGTGCCAAGGCGCTGCTGAGCGAACGCGGTATCGACTACATCGATCTGCCGCTGGCCGGCAGCAAGGTCAGCCGCACCCTGCGCGCCTTCAGCGGCCGTGCCACCGTTCCGCAGGTCTTTGTCAACGGCCAGCATATCGGCGGCGCTGACGATCTGGAGCAATACCTGGCCCGCTAAGCGATAGGCACAGCGTTCACAGGCGCTGGCCAGCGACAAAAAGCCCCGCTAATGCGGGGCTTTTTGTCGCCGCACAGACCGCTTTCAGCAGGCCGGCGCCGCGACGCCATGCAGATGCGCCAGAACCTGCTGCCACACGTGTAGATGCGCCGCCAGGCGCCCCTCATCTGCTGCCGTACGCGCCCCATGCAGGACGAAAGGCTGCTGCCATGTGAGGCCGACATCCGCGGCCATCGCCCGCAGCGGGCTGAGCAACGCATCCAGCGTTTTGCCAGCGCTAAAGCATCCTGCGGGGCTACCGGTGCTCAGAGCACAGAACAGGAGCTTGCCCTTGAGGGCATCGCCGCCGCTGCCATAGGCAAAACCGTAGCTCAGCACCTGATCCTGCCACTGACGCAGCAGTGCCGGAGTACTGTACCAGTGCAGCGGAAACAGAAATATCAGTACATCATGGGCACGCAGGCGCGCCTGCTCACGGGTCACATCAATCTGAAAATCAGGGTACTCGGCCGCAAGATCCACCGCAGTCACCGCCTCGAATCGGCGCGCCGCCTCAAACAGCGCGGCATTGACGGAGGACGCGCGAAGATCGGGATGGGCCGAGAGCAGGAGTATTTTTTTCATGGCATAAGTCCGGTCGGAGCCCCGTCCCTATGGGCCCCTGTTGTCTGGGGGAGGAACAAGCAGCGTCTTAGGCGGGATGCACCATTCGGGTGGAGAGCGCAATGCGGTTCCAGGCGTTGATGGTGACGATCTGCATCAGGCACTGGGCCAGCTGCTGCTCGCCCAGCTCTGCGAGCGCGGCGTTATAGATCGTATCTGGCAGGCCCGCTTCACCGATCCGGGTCACCGCTTCGGTCAGCGCCAGCACCGCACGCTCACGCTCGGTAAAAAGCGGCGACTCCTGCCAGGCGGCCAGCGCAAACAGACGCTGCTGATCTTCGCCAAGCTCCAGAGCCTGTGCGGTATGCATCTGAATACAGAACGCACACTTGTTGATAATCGAGGCCTTGAGCTTGATCAGCTCACGCAGCTTGGGCTCAAGATCGGTTTCAGCCAGATACCCCTCCAGACCGAGCATCGGCTCGTAGGCTTTGGGCTCGAGAGCACTGATTTCGATACGCTTGGACATAAAAACACCACCTTTTTGATCAACCATAAATCCGCCCGCAATGGGGCTGAGTGCGCACAAGGCGCGTGATGCATCCAAAGGCAGTAACCGGTTAACTGTGCTGTTTGAAAGCCCGTTCAGTGTCTATCTTTTCGCCTCGCTATAGAATCCACAATCGATCTAAAATACTTATGCATAAAACGCAAAGGTATTCCGATGCTCGGTCAGATCCGGATTTTCAGTAAAATTGTCGAGTTGGGCAGTTTCTCCAAGGCCGGCACCGTGCTGAATATGGCCCCCTCCTCGGTGGCCCGCTCCCTCGATAAACTCGAGGCGGAACTTGGCGTTACCCTATTCAAGCGCAGCACCCGCACGCTGGCACTGACCGACGAGGGCCGGGCCTTTCTGGCCGGGGCGGAACGCCTGCTGGAGGACGCCGACCAGCTGGTCGCATCCCTGCAGCAACAACCCCACCAGCCGGAGGGAACCCTGAAGATCAGCGCCTTCGAAAGCTTTGGTCGGCTCTGTATCGCCCCGCTACTGCCCGAGTTTCTCGCCCGCTATCCCAAGCTCAAGGTGCAGCTGGAGCTGGAAAACCGAGTGGTGGATCTGGCCAGCGAAAACGTTGATCTCGGGGTACGCATCGGCCGCCCGGCCGATTCGAGTCTGCAAGCGCGCAGATTGCTGCCCAACGAAACCCTGCTCTGCGCCGCACCCAGCTACCTCGAGCGCCGGGGCACCCCGCAAAGCCCGGAGGAGCTTGCCCAGCACAACTGCCTGCTGCTCAGCCAGCAGCGCCAGCGCAACTACTGGCATTTTTACCGCGACGGCGAACACCGCAAGGTGGCGGTACAGGGCAACCTCAGTTCGCTGGGCGGCACACCGCTGGTGGAAGCCGCCGTGCATGGCGGCGGCCTGATTCTGATGTCGCGCTGGATGCTGACCGAGCTCATGCACAGCGGCAAGCTGGTCGAATGTCTGCCCGAATGGCGCGGGCTGTTGCACGAACGCTCGAGCGGCGATATCTATCTGGTCTGGCCCGGGCAGCGCTATCTGCGCCCGGCGCTCAGGCTGTTGATCGATTTTCTCGCCGAGCGGATTAGCGAAGACGGAGTCAATTCCGGCCTGCCGCTCCCCACTGACACCCCGAACCCCTGAACCCGGAGAAGCCCCGATGTTGCAGCTTGAAATCCCCGGCCATGGCCCGCTGATCCTGAAGCAGCTGGTCCTCGACTATAACGGCACCCTGGCCCTGGATGGCCAGCTCAGAGACGGCGTTGCCGCATTGCTGCGCACGCTCAGCGAAACCCTGGAGCTGTATGTGATCACCGCCGATACCTTCGGCTCGGTGGCCGAAGCACTGCGCGGCCTGCCGCTGGAGCTGATCCGTCCGCAGTACCCGAGTGCCCTGATGGGCGAAGAAAAACGCCGCCTGATCGAGCGGCTGGGGGATCAGGTGGTCGCGATTGGCAACGGCGCCAACGATGCCGCCATGCTGAACGCGGCGCGCCTTGGCATTGCGGTACTGGAAGCTGAAGGACTGGCAACCCCCTGCCTCAAGGCGGCTGATATTCTCTGCCCCAGCATCCACCGGGCGCTGGAGCTGCTGATCAACCCCGACCGGCTGAAAGCAACGCTCAGGCACTAGACGGTCGGTTCGGACCTGAGACTCACAGCTAAAAAAAGCCCCGCAGCGATCAGGCTACAGGGCTTTTTTTTAATGCGGACAGACTGGTTAGGCCGTTACCGCCTGCGCTTTTTTGGCGGCAAAGGCGGTCGGTCCCACCGGCAGGACCACACGGCCGTATTCACCATTGAGCACCTGTGCCATCGCAAAGTAGATTGCGCTCAGGCCACAGAAAATGCCGACCCAGCCGGCCAACTGGCCGATCAGTGCGCTGTGGGTAAAGTCCTTAACCGCCAGCAGAACAAACAGCAGGGTCAGAGAAGCGAAAACCACCTGCTTGGCGCGCGGGTAGTTCAGCGAACCCAGGAACAGGAAGAAGGTAAACAGGCCCCAAAGCAGCAGGTACCAGCCCATAAAGGCGGCAGAGGTCGCCTCGGCCAGCCCCATCTTCGGCAGCAGAATCAGCGCCACCAGGCTCAGCCAGAAAAAGCCGTAGGCGGTAAAGGCGGTAGTGCCGAAGGTGTTGCCGTTCCTGAACTCCATAATACCGGCAACGATCTGCGCCGAGCCGCCCATAAACAGCCCCATCGCCAGGATAACCGAGGCCATGGGGAAGAAACCGGCGTTATGCAGGTTGAGCAGAACGGTGGACATACCGAAGGCGATCAGGCCCAGCGGCGCGGGATTACATTGTTTGGCGGACATAGCGGCGATACCTTGATTATTCAGTTTTATGTGTTTGTTAATTGAAGCAGCACAATTAACCGCCAATTGAACCAGTACAACCGACAGTTAATTGTGTGATAACAATAAAACGCAGAATGGGTTTTATGGCGCGCACTTTAATTGATAAAAAAA
>CAYWUD010000079.1:0-8959 GCA_964461355.1 uncultured Pseudomonadales bacterium
CTGACGTTCGGCAAAGCTGGTCGCCGGATCCGGGTCCGGATCGATAAAAATATGCTGATGGTTGAACGCTGCAACCAGCTTGAGCATCGGCGAGAGCAGCATGCCGTTGCCGAAGACATCACCGGACATGTCGCCGATGCCGAGCACGGTGATCGGTTCGCGCTGAATGTCGATGCCAAGCTCGCGGAAATGCCGCTGTACCGATACCCAGGCACCGCGCGCGGTAATCCCCATCTTTTTGTGGTCATAGCCGGCGCTACCGCCCGAGGCAAAGGCATCACCCAGCCAGAAGCCGTATTCCTGCGCCACACCGTTGGCCAGATCGGAGAAGGTGGCCGTGCCCTTGTCGGCGGCAACCACCAGATAGGGATCATCCTCGTCATAGCGCACCAGCGCCTGCGGATGCACCAGCCCGCCCTCGACCAGGTTATCGGTCAGATCAAGAAGACCGCGGATAAAGGTTTTGTAACAGGCAACACCCTCGACCATCATCGCTTCGCGATCACCACCGGGCAGCTGTTTGGCGACAAAACCGCCCTTGGCGCCGACCGGCACGATCACCGCATTCTTGACCTGCTGCGCCTTCACCAGCCCGAGCACTTCGGTACGGTAATCCTCGATCCGGTCCGACCAGCGCAGCCCCCCTCGGGCCACCTTGCCGCCGCGAAGATGCACCCCCTCGATCCGTGCCGAATAGACGAAAATCTCGAACAGCGGCCGTGGCTTGGGCATTTCGGGAATCTCACGCGGCGCAAACTTGAAGGAGACGTAGAGTTTTTCCTTGCCGCAGCCGTCACTCTGGAAAAAGTTGGTGCGCAGCGTAGCGCGTACCAGATCGAGATAACGGCGCAGGATACGGTCCTGACTGAGCACCCTGACCTCATCGAGCGCATCGATAATCCGTTCGGCAATCACATCCTGCTCGATCACACGCTCGTCGATGCCAACGCCGGCATGGGGATCAAAACGCACGCTGAAGAGGTTCAGCAGCAGATGGGTGATCTCGGTATTGCAGCAGAGCGTCTGGGCGATATAACCCTGACTGAACCCCAGACGAATCTGTTTCATATACCGCGCATAGGCCCTGAAGGCGATCACCTCGCGCCAGTTCATGCCCGCGACCAGCACCAGGCGGTTGAAGGCATCGTTTTCCACTTCGCCGTACCAGATCCGCCGAAACGCGTCCTTGAAGATCCGGTTGACCCGCTCGACATCCACGACCGGCATATCATCGGCTGAGGTCAGCAGAAAATCGTGAATCCAGATCTCCTCGCCGCTGCTGCGCCGCACCATATAGGGGTATTCGCTTTCGACCCGAAGCCCCATGTTTTCCAGAATCGGAATCTGCCGCGACAGCGCCAGCGAGCCCCCCAGGTGATAGACCTTGAAGCGCAGCTGACGCTCGGCATCGTCGATACGCTTGTAGAAACTCAGGGCAAGGCTGTTGCCTTCACCGAGTTCCTCACAGTAATCGATATCCACCACGGCCGTACGCGGGCTGAAAATATCGCGATAACCGGCTGAAAAACCGCCGCGATACTCCTTCAGCAATCCGGTCCCAAGCCCCTCACCTTTCGCTTCCAGCAGAGCATCGGCCAGCTGGTCATCCCAGGAATAGGCCGCCTGTACCAGTTCGCGCGTGATCCGGGGGGCGTCGATGCGTTGCTGGCCGCCGGGTTTGAGACGCAGAATAAAGTGCACGCGCGCCAGCAGGGACTCGGAAAAATAGGTGGTAAATTCGCTGTCGAGCGCCTGCAGCTGCTCGGTGAGTATGCCCTGCATCTTGTTGCGCAGTTCCGTGCTGTAGATATCGCGTGGCACAAATACCAGCACACTGACAAACAGCCCGTTATAGCCCTCGCGCAGGAATACCCGGACTTTGCGCCGCTCCTGAATCTGCAGGATGCTCATGGCGATTTCGGCCAGCGGCCCCTGCTCGGTCTGGAACAGTTCGTCACGCGGGAACACTTCCAGAATCTGGGTCAGCTCCTTGCCCAGATGCTGCCCGGGCTCAAGCCCGGATGAAGCCAGCACAAACGCCACTTTCTTGCGCAGCCAGGGAATCTGGCGCGGGCTCTGGGTATACACCGGCGAGGTATACAGCCCCATGATGCGCGCCTCACCGAGCACGGCTCCCTGAGCGTCGAGTTTTTTCACGACGATAAAATCCGGGTAGGCATGCCGGTGCACCGTCGAATGCACCGCCGCCTTGGAGAAACTGAACTCCTCGGTGCGGCTGTGCAGGTCGCGGCTCAGGATCGGCTCCAGATCCGCCTGATGCAGACAGCCCTGACGTTCGGGCTTCAACAGGCCAAGGCTGCTTTCAGGCAACAGACGGACCACTTCACGCCCATCGACCTCGGAGCACTCGAGTTCCTCGAAACCGAGGAAGGTAAAGTTGTTGTCCAGCAGCCACTCGAGAAACGCGATCATCTCGCCACGCTCCTCGTTTTCAGGTGCCGCAGAAAGATTGTCGATAATGCCCCGCACCCGTGCACAGATCGGTGTAAAACCCGCCACCACACGGCGCACATCGGCCAGCACGGCCGCCAGATCGCTGGCCAGCTGCGCCCTGCGTTCAGGTTCTTCGATGCGATCGACCTGTATATGCATCAGCGCTTCGCGCTGCGCGCTGCCTTCACCGTCAAGCTGGCGCAGCCCCGTGGCATCGCGCACATGCTCAAGTACGGTGTTCTGCAGAAAATGAATGCTCAGACCACAGTTGTTCAGACGCATCCGCACCGAATCGACCAGAAACGGCATATCCGCATGCAGTATCTCGATCACCGTATGTTTGCAGTGCCAGCCCTGCTGTTCGAACTCCGGATTGAACACCAGAACCTTGGGCTCTTCTGGCACAAACTGATCCAGCAGCCGCCAGACCGACAGGGTGTTACCCAGAAGATCCTCAAAGGGCTGCTCCTTGAGATCATCCATGCCGATCGCGGAAAAGTAGCGACGGGCAAAGCGCTGTGCCGCACGGCCCGTATCACCGGGAAGATGCTCCGCCAGCGCAGTCTCCAGCAGGCGGTAAAATTCGTCTTTGTTACCGTAAATCACCTGATCCATCGTTCACCCCATATCCATTCGGGCTTCTTAGAAGAGATTGCACTAAGCGTAGACCAGGGTCCGGCAAACCCACGCTGCCCTCCATCACCCACCGCGTCAGCGCAAAACCATGCGTGCGGGGCCCAACAAAAAGCCCCTGCACGTTGCAGGGGCTTTTTAGGAACCCAGATAAAGGCACGGTTTAACGTCGTGAATGCAGGCCGATCATGTTCCCTTCGGTATCGATTGCCAGTGCAATATAACCGTACTGGCCGATCGACCATTTTTCACGAAAGACCTGGCCACCGGCACCCGCAACACGGCCCAGCTCCTCGGCACAGTCATCGCAGTTGAAGTAGACCATGGTGCTGTTCTGTCCCACCGGCAACCCGGCCATTTTTACCAGCGCCCCCGAGGCCCCCATCGCACCATCGATCTGCGGGAAAGCCCACATTTCGATCTCCTCAAAATCCAGGCGCTCGAGCTTTACCGCCAGTACCGTTTCATAAAACGCTTTGGCCCGGGCCATCTCCTCGACATAGATTTCAAACCAGCCGACAGGGTTACAGTTCATGCGTTCACTCCTCGTTGCCCCGCGCCCATCACTCAGGCGCAATGCACAAAGGGTAGCCGGATAATGGCTGCCCGTTGCGAGAAACCGCCTGTGCCGCTGCATCTTCATGGCCCGAGCGCCAAAAAAGGCAGACAAATGCAGGCCGAGCGCACAGACTAAAGCGCATCGTGAACGCCACTGGAGCTCCCCTTGACCCGTATTGCGCTCTTTGCCGACGTCCAGAACATCTACTACACCGTTCGCCAGACCTTCGGTGGCCATTTCGATTACCACGCCCTGTGGCGCCGGGTCGCCGCCGAAGGTGAAATCAGCGCCGCCTTTGCCTATGCCATCGACCGCGGCGATCCCCGTCAGGCACAGTTTCAGAGCATCCTTAAAAGGATCGGTTTCGAGGTCAAACTCAAGCCCTATATTCAGCGTGCCGATGGCTCGGCCAAGGGCGACTGGGATGTGGGTATCACCCTCGACGTGGTTGAGTGGGCATCCTGCGTCGACAAGATTGTACTGCTCTCGGGTGATGGCGATTTTGATCTGCTGCTGCAGCGCGTGCGGGAAAAATACGGCGTCAGCACCGATGTCTACGGGGCCGAGCCCCTGACAGCGGCCTCTTTACAACGCGCCGCAACACGCTTTATTCCGATCGATCGCTCGTTACTGGTAAAAAAATGCTGAGATTGGCCCCGCTCATGCACGCATGCCTCTGAGCGGGGCAAACAATCCTAACAGCGCTTACATCACCAGCTGGATATAGGCCAGCGACCCCGAGCCGATCAGCAGCCACAGGAGCAGGCCCAGCAGCAGAGGCCGTGCACCGGCCGCGCGCACCGTCGACCAGGTAATACCGCAGCCGATCAGAAACAGACAGAGCACCAGCACCCGCTTGGAGAATACAAATACCTCATGATAGAGCGCAGAGTACTGGGGCAGAACATGAGCCAGCAGCACCGCCAGCGCGTAAAAGAGGATAAAGAACGGAATGCTGATGCGTTTGCCCTGCCCTTTGAAGAGCAATGAGCTGACAAAGGCAACCGGAATAATCCAGAGCGCACGGGCCAGTTTCAACGTGGTCGCCGTCACCAGCGCTTCATCGCCGTAGGCACTGGCAGCGCCAACCACCGACGAGGTGTCATGGATGGCAATGGCACTCCATACGCCAAAGGCATGCTGGCTCATATGCAGCAGGTGCCCCACCGCCGGGAATACAAAGAGGGCTGCTGAGTTGAGAATAAACACCGTTGCCAGCGCCAGCGAGACCTGAGGCCCCTTGGCATCGATGGCCGGTGCCACGGCAGCAATCGCACTGCCACCACAGATTGCAGTGCCCGCAGCAATCATGTGACCGGTCTTGTGTTCGATCCCCAGCAGTCGAGTCAGCCCCCAGCCGATCACCAGCGTACTGAAGATCGAGGTCACGATCAGGCCGATCCCCTGCTGGCTGGCCACGATCGCCTGTTCAAGATTGATCCCGAAACCCAGGCCGACAATCGAGCCCGCCAGCAGTGTACGCGTGATCAGGCCAAGATCGAGATCCCTGGGTACCAGCCCCAGTGCCGCCAGGGCCATGCCCAGAATCAGGGCGACCGGCGAAGATATAACGGGCAGCAGAGCGAGCAACGCGACGGCCACGAACAACAGGTCTTTTTTTTGCCAACGATAATGGGTCAGTGCATAGAACATGAGGTTTCTTTTAACCAATTCGGCAGGAATTGGTCCCCTATTCTAAGCACGCCATCGTTAAGGTAAATCGTAAATAATTTAATACGGCGTTAAATATTTATTAACTATAAACGATTGATCACGGCTTGCGTTTTCTCGACGCCAGCATGACGGAATCACGTAAACAACCGGCTCTGTCAGCCGGGCAATGGCTTACTTGCTGGTAAAGGTGTACACACCGTCCCAGTCCGGTGGTGGCGGTTCGGCGATAAAATGCCGACAGCGCTCGAGATAGACGCCATAGAGTCTTGTCCCCGGCTGGCGGCAGCGCAGCACTTCAAACACGGCCGCCGCCTCGCTCCAGCGTCCTGTGCGGTACAGCGCCAACGCCTCCCGATAGCGCGCCTGCTCGGCCTCGCGCTCGCCGCCCCATGACGACCGCCAGCCCAGCGGCGTATAGATCTCTACCGGTTCCTGTTTGCCTTTCACGCGTACCCGGTCGAGTTCACAAAAGACCAGGTCATGGCACTGCTGGCGCGTGTGTTCGCTGACAATGACCGCCACACCATATTGCTTGGTCAGCCCCTCAAGGCGTGAGGCAAGATTGACCCCGTCCCCAATGACCGTATAGTTCAGTCGCCGGGTCGACCCCATGTTACCGGCCACCACCCGGTCACTGTTGATCCCCACGCCGATACCGATCGGCGGCTCCCCGGCCGCCGCCAGATGCTGATTGAAGCGCTCAAGTGCCTGGATCATCTCAAGCGCGGTGACCACCGCATTCCGGGCATCGCACGCGGTTTGCACCGGCGCCCCGAACAGGGCCATCACCGCGTCACCGATGTATTTGTCGATCACCCCGTCATGGTCCTCTACCAGACGACTGACCTCGGTGAAATAACGGTTTAAAAGATCCAGAATCGCCTTGGGTGACTTGCCTTCACACAGGCTGGTGAAATTGCGTACATCGCAGAACAGCACCGTGACTTCCCGCTCTTCGCCGCCCAGTTCGATCTTCTTGCCAAGCAGCTCTTCGGCGATCGCCGGTGAGACGACCTTGCCGAGCAGATCGCGCGCCTGTCGGCGCTCTTCAAGGCCCTGCATCATCCGATTGAACGCCTCGGCCAGAAGGCCCAGTTCGTCCTGCTGCCGCACCCTGACCCGGGTCTGAAAATCACCCTGTTCAATCCGTCCGGCACCGGCCAGCAGCTGTTGAACAGGTCGGCTGACCGAGCGCGCCAGTACAAAAGCGCCCATCAAGGTGAGCACAACACCACCGAGAAATACCCCCATAAAGGCGTGCTGGACCCGCAGGTAGGCTGCCAACGCCTGTTTCAGTGGCCGCTGCAGCACAGCGCTGACACGCAGCGCCGGAGTATCGGTAACCCTGACCTCCAGACTGACGTACGCCTCATCGAGAAGCCAGAGGGTCTCCTGTACCGACGAGCCCTCTAGCGCCGATAACAGAGCCTGCCTCAGCGGGGCCGGCAGTGTTGACGCCTGAAGCTGCAACGGCATCTGGGCAGGGGCCGCCAGAATACTGATCTCGGTACGGGTTGCCTCTTGCAACTGCTGCACAATGGCATCATCGAGGGTAAAGCCGATCACGATCCAGGCATTGGGCTGGGGCGTAAACAGCGGCGCAATCACCAGCTGATAGGCCCTGCCATCCATCAGGCGAATGGCCGTCACCTCACCGGTTTCAGAGTTGTAGGCCTGCTCGATCAGATCGGGAAAGACAAA
This sequence comes from uncultured Pseudomonadales bacterium, assembly GCA_964461355.1. Lineage (GTDB taxonomy): Bacteria > Pseudomonadota > Gammaproteobacteria > Pseudomonadales > CAYWUD01 > CAYWUD01. The sequence goes on from CAYWUD010000079.1 coordinate 7,022, forward strand.
CTGCGGCTGAGTAAAGGCAGGATCCAGAGTATTGGCCAGCACGGAAGCCGAGTCGAAGGTAAGGAGCATCATCACATCGGCGCCCGCCCGATGCCGATGGTTTTCAAGCACCGACAGAATGGTCGCGCGGTCGCGGCTGGCAAAGGTCTTCTTGAATGCGTAGTCGCCCGACAGCAGCCGCGCCTTGTCCTGCAGCAGCAGGGTACGGTGCTTCAGGGCATCGCGAAACACCCCTTCGGTCAGTTGCAGCGATTCGTTGATCTGCTGGCGGGCGTTATCGAGATAGGCCTCGCGGATCAGGATAAACAGCGCCGTCTGCACCAGCACCAGCAGGCCGACGACAAAGCAGAGGATGCGCGCCCGAAAGCTGCGAAAGGCGACTATTTATAACCTCCCAGCCCCACGCCCGTAGGGGATCGAAACGCATGCCAGACCTGCCGGGTTGCCACCGCAAAATGCAGCCGGTCGCCATCTGCGGTCGAGACCTGTTGCTCGGTTTCGTGCGCCTCTCCTTTCAGCGTCGGGTGCCACACCTGAATGGCATAGCGCGCAGGTTCAAGGCCTTCGAGGCGCGCCTGGCCGTTGGCGTCGGTCAGGGCATAGTGCGAAGACGCAGAGACAAACACATAGGCCTGCATCCAGTCGTGGATATTGCAGCCCAGCGTAACCACCCCACTCTGCTCGAAGGTGACCGGTGCCGCCGGCGCTCCGGCATACAGCGGAATTTCAAAACTCTTGGCTTCCGAAAACGAGTACACCTGATGGCGAATCCGGTCATTATTGGGAAAGGCGACCGCGCTGCCGACGGTCAGGGCGGTCATGGTGGGAATAAATTCCTTGTCGCGCTGATCGATCACGACCGGGTCGAGCGTTTCTGCGTCCGCCGTCAGCGGTATACCATCGCGGGCCACCACAAAGACCACGGCACCTTCAAGCCCCTGACCGGACTGATCGGTAACCTGCACCTCCAGCGCCTGTAGCGCAAACGCGGGCAGATACAGGCCCAGACACCCGACACACAGCATGCGAACCTTCATCGAACGGCCTCCTAATAGCTGTATCTGAAACTCGCCGTCAGAATGTTGTTGCGGTATTTGAGCGTTTCGGCCTCAGCTTCCTGATGCTGAAGACCGACATTCAGCGAACTGTGGGCATCGAGGGCATAACTGAGATCCAGAGCCAGGCTGATCGCATCGGTATCGAGCTGATAGACACAGCCACCGAACACCTTGTCATCCATCACCGCATTGGCCTTTTCGGACACCAGCACAGGCGTTACACCCGAATCAGGACAGGAGGAATCCATGTCCCCGCGAAAATAGGTCAGTGTCGCCGCACCCAGCAACCGTTGGCTGAGCAGGTAGCTCGAGGCGAGGTACAGCTCGTTGTGCTGCTGATCAAACACATCGGCGCTGTAACCGGGGCGAGCCCCATCGCCGCGCTTGCCGTCACGATCGCGATGGCGATAACCCACCACGCCATCCCAGCGTTCGGAAAAACGCTTGCCAAACTGCAGGTCCAGCTCGAAATTATCGCCGCTGCGCTCCTCGTCACGCACATCAAGATAGAAATAACTCAGCCGAGCCTTGAGCCAGGGCGCGGTCAGACCCAGACCGAACTTCTGCCGCCCCGTCCAGCTCGCGCCCAGACGCTGGTTATGCAACTGCTCGAACTGATCGAATCGTTCAACCCCAAGATCGGCTGTCAGACTGTATCTGAAGGTGTCGGTCACCTGATTGACCCGCCCGAGGCGTGCCGAGACCAGCAGTGAACTGTCCTCTTCCTCGTCGTCGGAAAAGGCTGAGCGGTTGATGTTGTCGTTGTAATCAACCTGCATAGTGGTGTCGGCGATCCACTCAACCCACTCGGCTTGAGCCGTGAGCGGCAGGCAAAAACAGACGCAGGCCAGTAAGGGAGAAAAGCTCAGTGGTCGGCGCC
>CAYWUD010000080.1:0-8954 GCA_964461355.1 uncultured Pseudomonadales bacterium
GCCGGGCTCAGCCCCTCGATATGCTCGACATCCGGCTTTTCCATCATCGACAGAAACTGGCGGGCGTAGGTCGACAGCGACTCGACATAGCGGCGCTGGCCTTCGGCATACAGCGTGTCGAAGGCCAGAGAGGATTTGCCCGAGCCCGACAGGCCGGTGATCACGATCAGTTTATCCCGGGGCAGCTCCAGATCGATATTCTGCAGATTATGGGTGCGTGCCCCTCGGACGAGGATCTTATCCACTTCACTCTCCCAGCAGACGGAAACAAACCACTGATTATACATCCAGTAGTTGTCTGTGCTATACGGGCAGTTACGAGCATCCCTGCGCTAAATATTAGGCTGTGGTTTGCCTAGTGCCTTGTTATGATGCCGCCTGAATCGAAGATCTTCGGGAAAAACGCATGAATAGTCTGGAACGCAAGGCCAGTCTCTCGCTGGCGGCCGTGTTTGCCTGCCGCATGCTGGGGCTGTTTATGGTGTTGCCGGTATTGGCCCTGTATGGCGGGGAGCTGTCGGGCAGCACGCCGGTACTGATCGGTCTGGCGATCGGCGCCTATGGCCTGACCCAGGCGTTGCTGCAGATCCCGTTCGGCCTGCTGTCCGACCGTATCGGTCGCCGTCCGGTGATCATTGCCGGCCTGCTGCTGTTCGGGGCCGGCAGTCTGGTGGCGGCTGCCGCCACATCCATCGAAGGAGTGATCGCCGGCCGTCTGCTGCAGGGCGCCGGTGCCGTGGCCAGCACCCTGCTGGCGCTGCTGTCCGATCTTACCTCCGAAACCCGGCGGGCCCGGGCGATGGCTGCGGTCGGCGGCAGCATCGGGCTTTCCTTTATTCTGGCGATGATGCTGGGCCCCTTTGTTGCGGCGCGCTGGGGGCTGAGCGGGCTGTTCTTCAGCAACGCCCTGCTGGCGGGCCTGGCGCTGGCCATCGTGCTGCTGCTGGTGCCCAAGGCGAAGGCGCAGCCACATCGTGACAGTTCGCCGGCGCTGTCGCAGTTTGCCCGGGTGTTGCGTCATCCGCAGCTGCTGCGTCTGGATCTTGGCGTCTTTGTGCTGCATTTCGTGCTGATGGGGCTCTTTATCGAACTGCCGCTGATGCTGGTGCGTCTCGAGATTCCGGTGGCCGATCATGCCTGGATCTACCTGCTGACGCTGGTCGGCTCCTTCTTCGCCATGGTGCCCTTTATCATCCTGGCGGAGAAAAAACGTCATATGAAGGCGGTGTTCTGTGGCGCCATCACGCTGCTGGGTCTGGTGTTTGCCGCCATGTCGCAGTTGCCCTCAACGCCTTCGCTGGGTCTGCTGCTGCTGCTGGTGTTTCTGTTTTTCATGGCCTTCAATCTGCTTGAGGCGACATTACCCTCGCTGGTCAGCAAGATCGCACCGGCGGGCAACAAGGGTAGCGCCATGGGCGCCTACAGCAGCAGTCAGTTTCTGGGGGCCGCGCTTGGTGGTACTCTGTGCGGTCTGGCCTGGCAGCAGGCGCAGTTGCAGGGGGTAGCGCTGTTGTGTCTGGCGCTGGTGCTGCTCTGGTGGCTGGCCGCGGTGACCATGCGTCCGCCGCGCCACCTCAGCCGCCTGCTGCTGAATCTGCAACCGCAGGTGCCGGTACGGACCGATGAACTGCTACAAATCACCGGTGTCGAAGAGGCACTGGTGGTAGAATCGGGCCAACTTGCCTACCTGAAAGTGGATCACGCTTTACTGGATCGAACCGCACTGCAGCGGTTCGGGGCATTCTGACTCTTTTCATGAATCGATAATGGGAGACGGTGATGGCGCGTGGTGTCAACAAAGTCATTCTGATTGGTAATCTCGGCGCTGACCCGGAAGTGCGCTACACCCCGAACGGCAGTGCGGTCACCAACCTGAGCGTGGCCACCAGCGAAAGCTGGAAGGACCGTCAGACCGGCCAGCCGCAGGAAAAGACCGAATGGCACCGTGTGGTGATCTTCGGCAAGCTGGCGGAAATCGCCGGCCAGTACCTGCGCAAGGGCTCCAAGGTGTACCTCGAAGGCAAGCTGCAGACCCGCAAGTGGCAGGATCAGCAGGGTCAGGAACGTTATACCACCGAGATCGTCGTCGACGGCTTCAGTGGCCAGATGCAGATGCTCGACGCCCGTGAAGGCGCCGGTGCCGGGTTTGCACCGCAGGGCAATATGGCGCCGCAGCAACAGCCGCGTGCGCAGCAGCCGGCCTACCAGCCGCAGCAGTCCGCACCGGTGGCCGCTCAGGGCGGTTATCAACAACCGCAGCAGCAGGGTAACTTCCAGCAGCAACAGCCGCAGCGTCAGCCGCAACAGGCTCAGGGCGGTTATCAGCAGGCGCAGCAGGGTGGCTATCAGCAGGCGCCGGCGAAACCGGCTCAGCCGGCCGGCAATGAAGGCTTTGATGCCTTTGATGACGATATTCCGTTCTGATCGGTTCTTGTACCGGATAAAAGCCCCTGCATTGCAGGGGCTTTTTTTATGCAGGGCAGGAGGGGCAGGCGCTCAGGAGGCGATGCCCCAGTAGACATGGGTGGTCAGGGCGGAGCCGGAGCGCAGCGCTTCGATGCGAAAGCCGCAGCGGCTCAGGCACTCGGGGATGGGGCGCTCAAGGCTGCAGCAGCCGATCAGGGGCGCGCACAGGCGGTTCAGTATCCGTTGCAGCGGACGCAGAGCGGTCTGCGGCGGTTGGCCGGGTTCGCAGAACAGCAGCTTGCCACCGGGTTTGAGCACCCGGCGGATCTCCTCCAGCGCCCATTCCCAATGGCTGATGGCACACAGGGTATAGGTCAGTACCACGGTGTCGATACTGTTGTCGGCCAGCGGCATTTCTTCACAGGTCTGTTCGCTACAGCGGACTTCGATCGGACAGGCGGCCAGTTGCGGCGCGGCCAGTGCGCGCATGGCGGCCGCAGGCTCCAGGGCGTGAATCAAGTGCACCTGCGCCGGGTTGTACAGCGGCAGGTTCAGTCCGGAGCCCAGTCCGACTTCCAGTACCGCACCGCGGGCGCGCGGGATCAGTTCCTGGCGCTGGCGCAGAATGGCCGGGCGGGCCAGAAGACGGTGCAGAATATGCGGCAGACAGCGCTGCTGGTAGAGCTTCATAAAGGCGGTTCCCTGATGCGAAGGGGGCATTCTAGCGGTGGCGCAGCGGCTGTTTTGGGGCTCAGTGAACAAAACTCGGTGGTAAAAAAAGGGCGCCTGGGGCGCCCTTTGCAGTCTGTGATGCGGGTTTTATTTTCGCTTCAGCCAGCCCATGGAACCGGGAATCTGGCGCCAGGCCTGCTTGCCGCCCTCGGCCACGTAGCAGATCGCTTCGCTCTTGTCGCCGGGCATATAGACTTCGGGCAGTTCCTTGGGCAGTTTGCGGTCGCCCGAGAGGTAGGCCGGCAGGTGGGCGTTGCAGTCGAGCGCGACCTTTTTCAGCGTGCGGCTGTGGTCGGTATCCCCTTCGCGGGCAAAGGCGGCCAGCGCGCGGGCGTAACTGAAGGCGGTGCCCTCTTCCGGGTACTGACGGTACAGACGCTCGAGTGCATCCCAGTCCTGGCTCTGGCAGAGCCAGTTGGCCAGCTGGTAGCGCAGGCCGGCATGGTCTTCGGGCCAGAGCATCAGCGCTTCCTCGCTGCTGGCAATCGCTGCGGCCGGCTGCTTGAGGTTCCAGCAAAGCTGCGCCCTGCGCGCCAGTACCTCGAGGTAGAGGCGCCCTTCATCGTCGGCAGCCAGCTGGCCCTGACGGCGCTCACGCCAGTCGGACTCCCAGCTCCCTGCAAGGGCGGCGAGCAGGTCGTTGCAGGCGGTCAGGGCGCGTTCTTCATCGCCGCCGTACAGGTATTCGGCGAAGAAGGTTTCAAAATCGATACCCTGATAGTGGCTGCCCATCAGCTGGGCCGGGGTCAGTGCGGCGGGATCGAGCAGTTCGCTGGGCGCGTCTGCACTGGCCTGCTCGCTGCTGCGGAAGGTGGCCAGCGCCTGAATCAGGGTCGGATTGATTTCGCGGCGCATCTGCTTGCACCACTGCTCGAGTTCCAGCTCACCGCGCAGCTTGCGCGCGGTGTTCAGGTTGGCGAAGGCGCCGAGTACGTGCAGCAGCAGCTCATGGGCGCTGGTCTGGCCGGAGTCGGCGCGTTCGATCCAGCGGAACTTGCCCAGCGCCAGTTCGGCGCCGCGGGACCAGTCACCCAGCGGGTGGCCTTCGGCAAAGGCGGCTTCGGGGTCGTCCTGCGGTACTGAGCAGGCCTTCGGCAGCTGCAGCTTGCCTTCGGCGGCGCTTTGCATCACCTGGTTGTGCAGGGCCAGCAGGCCTTCGATCAGCTCCTCGGCCTGCGCCTGACCCAGGAACTCCATCTTCGGGAAGAGGGCCGGTAACCACTGGGCCGGTTGGGTCAGGTTGGGGGAGATGGCGAGAACGCTGAAGAAACCGTGCAGGCTGTAGTAGCTGTACTTGGAGTCGGTGCGCTCCAGCAGCTGTTTCACCCGGGTGCGGATCTGATTGGGCGTCAGGTTCTGGCTCATCGCGGATTCCTCTACAGTGCAGTGCTAAAAGCAGTGGCCCGCGCGTGCTCCCCTATGGTTGGGGCTGATGCGGCGGGCGCTCCCAAGTTGTAAAAGGCGACCAACCTACCACAGGCGGGCGCCGTTGGCGCGCATTTTAGCCAAAAACCAAGCTTTTTGCTTGGCCTTTTGCCGGGTCGGTTCAGTCGAGCGTGGCGAGAATGATCTGGTTGCCGGCAAAGCGCGCCCAGGCGCGTTGTCCTGTGGCCAGGCCTTCGGCCTTGCTGTGAGCGGCATCGATGACGGCGTAGAGAATGGTACCGGCATCGGTTTTCAGCCCGATTTCGTGATCGCCGGTGCCTTCCTGCAGAGCAAAGATCTCGCCGCACAGGCGGTTGCAGCCGGGCTCGTCCACCGGTTCGGCGGCATGGATCTCGATCTGGGGCGATTTCAGCAGGGCGATCACCGTGCGCCCCGGGGCGAGCTGCATGCGTTCGGTGCTGTTGTGGGTGATCAGCGCCGCAATACGGTCGCCGCCGGGCAGGCGGATGCGGATGCTGTCGTTCACCGCGCCGGGACGGATCTGTTCCACTTCGCCATGCAGCTGATTGCGGGCAGAGACCTGCAGGGCCAGATTGCGCATCAGCGGCAGACTTTCCTGAAGCTGGGGAAAATCATGGGCGACGCTCTCGAGCCAGGCCCGATGCAGCTGATTGAGCCGCTGCCAGTCACGCACCAGCTGGTGCGCCCGTTCGGTCAGACGCGTGCCGCCGCCGCCGCGACCGCCGGTGGCGCGCACCACCAGAGGGGCGTCACTGATGCGGTTCATCTGGTCGATCGCATCCCAGGCCGACTTGTAACTCATCTGCATCGCCTTGGCGGCCTGATTGATCGAACCGAAGCGGTCGATCAGTTGCAGCAGCTCGATCCGGGCCGGCCCGGCCAGCTCTTCGCCGTTGTGGTGCAGCCACAGCTGGGCATTCAGGGAGAGTTTGCTCTGGCTCAAGCGCAGGCCTCCGATACAGGAACAGATCTGCCCATGCTACCGGAATTGCTCGCCTGACTCAGCCTGCCGTCACCGGTGATCTGCCGCATTTTGTGTCAACGCGAGCAAATATTCTTGTTGTCGGCGCCCGGGCACCGTTAAATAGCCGCCGTCAGATGTCTGCTGGTTGACGGTTGCCATGTATTTACGTGTTTTTGCTGTTCTGCTGCTGCTTGGAGTCGGTCAGGCGGGGGCTGCTCCGGAAAATTTTCGACAGGCGAAAAAGGCTGCGGCGGAGCTCTATCGGGATCACCCGGTGAGCTTTTATTGCGGCTGTGATATCCGCTATCAGGGCAAGCAGCTGGTTCCCGACTTTGCCCGCTGTGGCTATACGGTGCGCAAGCAGGTGCGCCGTGCCGAGCGCATTGAATGGGAGCATGTGGTGCCGGCCTGGGTGATGGGGCATCAGCTGCAGTGCTGGCAGCAGGGTGGGCGCAAGGCGTGCAGCCGTGATTCGGAGACCTTTCGACGCATGGAGGCGGATCTGCACAATCTGGTGCCGGCTATCGGCGAGGTGAACGGGGATCGCTCCAATTACCGTTTTGTCGCCGAAGTCAGCGGTGCACCGCAGTACGGCCGCTGCCCGATCAAGGTCGATTTCAAGGGGCGTCGGGTCGAGCCGCCCGCGGCGCGGCGCGGTGAAATCGCGCGGATCTATCTGTATATGGCCGACAAATACGGGCTGCGTTTAAGCAAGCACGAACGCCAGCAATATCTCGCCTGGCACCGCATGCAGCCGGTACAGGGCTGGGAACGCGAGCGCGACCGGCGGATTGCCGCCCTGCAGGGGGACGCCAACCCCTGGATACAGGCTGGCGATCTGGCGGTGGATGCGGGCGCGGGCAGCGACCGCCGGCACTAGCGGCTGCGGCCTCTTCCGGGGACTCAGGCCGGGGCTGCGCCGGTGGCATCGGAGGGTGTTTCGGGGAGCGCCAGATGCTCGCTCAGCTGCCAGCTGTTCATCTGCTGGCGGGCACTTAAGGTCAGGCAGAACTGATCATCGCCGGGCGCGGCGGCGTTATGGAACAGCGCGCTGATCTTGCCGGCGTCCAGGTCGACAAAGGCGTGCTCGAAGTGCCAGTCGATGCCGGTGTCATCGCCGACAATGGATGCCCGATAGAGCAGGGCCGCGCTGATCCTGACCAGTTCATCAAGCTCTTGCGGCGTATCGACACGGTAAAGCGTAGAACTCAGTTGCAGCATCGCAGTACCTCCGGCGGGTGATCCGGGCCCTGGGCCCCTATAAGCAGTTTAGGGGGGCACGGAAGGGATCAGCCAGCCTGTTATGGATCTGTCTGGCACCCTACTGCACTCGTGCAGGTTTGGCCAGCGCATGACCGCGGCGCCCCCGGCTCAGCGCGGGAAGGGGAGTCTCGACGCGGAGCGCGCGGCCGTTATTTAAGGCCCAGGCGTTTCGCCAGACGGTGCAGATTGGCCCGCTCCAGCCCCAGATGGCGTGCCGCTTCGGCCCAGTTGCCGGCGGCGGCCTGAACCGCCTGCTCGATCAGCTGGCGCTGGTAGTTGTCCAGTGCGCTGCGCAGGTCGTATTTCGCCGCCCACGCATGTTCATCGGGAACCGGTTCGGCCACCGGCTGCGGCAGCTGATTGAGGTCGAGCTGGGTATGGCCGATGGTGACCAGGTCGCGTCCGGGGGCCTGGGCGCGGGCCTTCAGTGCCGCGCGTCCGAGCAGGTGCTCGAGTTCACGCACGTTGCCCGGCCAGTGGTAGTTTTTCAGTGCCTGTTCGGCCGCGCGATCGAGGCGCAGGTTGCGCAGCCCCAGCCGGGCGCGGTTGAGTTCGAGAAAGTACCCGGCCAGCTCGACAATATCCTGGCCCCGCTCGCGCAGAGGCGGTACCCGAACCGGATACACGCTGAGGCGGTGATAGAGATCGGCGCGAAAGCGACCGGCTTTTACTTCTGCGGTCAGATCACGGTTGGTGGCCGCAACAATGCGCACATCAACCTTCAGGTGCTGATCCGAGCCGACCCGCTGGATATCGCCGTTCTGCAGCGCGCGCAGCAGCTTGGCCTGAATCGACAGTGGCAGTTCGCCGACCTCGTCGAGAAACAGGGTGCCGCCATCGGCCAGCTCGAACTTGCCGCGCCGATCGCTGACCGCGCCGGAGAAGGCGCCGCGGCTGTGGCCGAACAGTTCGCTTTCGGCAATGGTCTCGGGCAGGGCCGCGCAGTTGACGTATACCAGCGGTGCTCCGGTGCGGGCCGAGTGGCGGTGCACCGAGCGGGCCACCAGCTCCTTGCCGACCCCGGTTTCGCCCAGAATCAGCACCGCCAGATCGGTGCCGGCGACGCTTTTCAGTTCACCTCTGAGCTGCTGCATGGCGAGACTCGAACCGATCATCTCCTCGACGCCGGGCAGCTCTTCGAGCAGCGCTTCGCTCACCACGCGCTGGCGTTCGGCGCGCTCGCGCAGCTGGCGTTGCTGTTCGATACAGGTGATCACGCTGCTGGCCAGCTGCTCCAGCTCACGCAGCTCGTGATCGGCGAGCACCGCCAGCTGGCCGGCATTCAGGCTGTCGAGGGTCAGCATGCCCCAGGTACGGCCCTGACAGCTGAGGGCAAGACCCATGCAGTCATGCACATGCAGGGTGCCGCTCAGCCCCAGTACCAGCCCGTCGTAGGGGTCGGGCAGGGGGCTGTCTTCGGGAAAGCGCAGCGCGCCCGGATGGCTCAGGATCGCCTGCAGGCGCGGATGTTCGGCGACCTGAAAGCGCCGCCCGAGGGTATCTGCGGCCAGCCCCTGAACGGCGAGGGGACGCAGGGTTTCGCCTTCAAGCTGGAGCAGGGCCACGGCTTCGGCCGGGTACAGCTGCGTAACCAGTTCGACCAGAGCCTGATACCCCTGCTGCGGTGCTCGATTCAGGGCGGCGATCAGTTCGGCAAAGTGTGCGCAGGGTGTTGTCATAAAAATAACGGTGTTATCCAAAAGGATACGAAAGCTGGTTGTCATAATAATAACAAAACGCGCAGAAGCCCAGTATTTATCGGCTTTCTGAAGTTGGCATGGTTCTCGCTATAGGAGGGGTACATGCACTGCGCCCCCACCGGAGCGCCCATTCAGGAGCCTGCCATGCTGCAGATTGAAGACCCCAGACAGCCGATCAGCACCCCCGCCCTCTGGCGACTGGGGTTTCGTCCGCTGTTTCTGGCGGCCGCGGCCTTTGTGCTGGTGGCGATCGTGCTCTGGCTGGCGGTCTGGTTTGGCGGTCTGGCGCTCAGCCCCTATGGCGGTGCCCTCTGGTGGCATATGCACGAGATGCTGTTCGGTTTTGTTGTCGCCGTGATTGCGGGCTTTCTACTGACCGCGGTCCAGACCTGGACCAATACACCGGGATTGGCCGGTGGCAAGCTTGCGATGCTCTGCGCCCTCTGGCTCGCGGCGCGGGTCAGCCTCGGCTTTGACCTGTT
>CAYWUD010000081.1:0-8887 GCA_964461355.1 uncultured Pseudomonadales bacterium
TAACCCGGTTGTCGACAGTTATCAGACCATCAATCTGGATGCGTCGTGCTGAGTGACGTGCGCCATAAAAAAACCCGTGCATGGCACGGGTTTTTTGTTGAATTCATGGGTCGTTATCAGCGCCGCAGGTTACGGCGGTCGATCCGGATGGGCTGAAGTTTCAGCTGTTTTTGCTGCTGGTGCTGTTGCAACATCAGGGTTCCCACGTAGGTCAACCCGGCAATGGCCATCACAGACATCAGAAAAAGGGTCAGCATTGCGGCTCCTTAGTTGTGGTGAGCTCTTATTTGCAGCTTATAAGAAAGGTCAGGGGCTGTCTGCATTTATGCCTATAGATATTCTCTATCGGTATGCCTAGTAGGGCGCAGAGACCGAAACCGATATCGCCCGGGGTTGTGGTGATCCGGGGGCCTGCCTAGAATCGCTGCACCAACCGACAGCCCCTGCCTATGAACGATCCGATCCTGCCGTCCGTCCCCGAGTTACCCGTACCTGTTGTTTCTTCGCCGCTGGCTGCCACCGATGCCGAAGCGGTCGCGCTGTTTCTGCGCGAGCGTGCGGCGCGTTCGGTGCATACCGCGCTGCGTTACCAACGTGAATGTCGCCGTTTTATGGCCTGGCTGCAGTACGAGCGTTGCTGCTCACTGGCCGCGCTGGGTCTTGCCGACCTGCACGCCTACCAGGCCTTTTTGCGCGCACCGGCGCTGCGCTGGCAGCACCCGGGTGTAGTGCCCGAACAGCCGGACTGGGTGCCTTTTCCGAATGCGCTCGGCTCGGGGCGCGCCATCGATCAGGTGATGGCGGTTGTCGGCAGTCTGCTTGCCTTTCTGCATGCTCAGGGGCATACCCCGCGTAACCCGGCGTTTCGCCTGCGCCGACAGGGTGAGTCCTTTGCCCGGGGGCATGGTGGTGCCGACAAGGCGCTCACGCGGGATCAATGGCAGTTTCTGCTCCAGGGCCTGAAGGGGTTGCCGGAACGGACCCTGGGGCAGCAGCGCTATAAGGAGCGGATGCGTTATCTGCTCTCGGTTGCCTATGGCACCGCCTGCCGTGAGGAGGAGCTGTGCAGCCATTGTCATAACGCTCTGGCTGAAGGCGATCTCGGCTGGAGCCTGAACCTTCGGGGCAAGGGAAGCCGGCGTCGGCTGATCAGTCTGAACGAGGGGGTGATGGCGGCGATCTGGCGTTACCGTGCGTTTTGCAAGGCTCCTTCAGGTCTGCAGGCCGATGACCGATTTCCGTTCGCGCCGCCGCTGCTGCCGGTGCGCAGTGTCGTGCCCTACCTCTGTAGCGAACCGGTCAGTACCCGGCAGATGCGCAGGCTCTGGCAGGGCTTTCTGCGTAAGCTGGTCAGTGCCAGCTCGGAGATCGATGAGCGCTTTGCCGAGGCGCTGCTGGCGAAGGGGTTTCACAGCCTGCGTCATACCGCGCTGACGCGCATGCTCAATGACGAGGGGGTGAGCCTCGAGCAGGCGCGTCTGTTTGCCGGCCATGCCCATATCAACACCACCAAGGGCTATGTGCTGACCGAATTCAGCGATCTGGCGGCACAGACCCGCAATCATTTTATCGACTGGGATCGGGCCTGATCCGCTAAAGAGCCTCAGTACCCGGGCGCGCGGCGCGGGTTGCTGTGGCCTGTCTTTTTGCCGTGCGCACGGTGCTTGCCGGACGAGGGTGCCGATTTCGGCTGGGTTCCACGCGCGGGAGCCTTCCTGCCGGTCTTGCTGTTGCCGCTTCTGGCCTTGCCGCTGGGGTTGGCCGGTTTGTCACGTCCCGTGGCGGTGGCGCCTTTGGGGGGATTGCGGCGCCGGCCACTGCGTTGCTCGGCCGCAGCTGCGGCCGGAATCAGCTGCTGGGGGCCGTCACCGATCAGTTCCGGATGGCCCAGTTCTTTCAGCGTGTCGCGCAGCAGCGGCCAGTTTTCCGGGTCGTGGTAGCGCAGAATCGCCTTCTGCAGCTTGCGCTCGTCCATCGCCTTGGGAATAAAGAGTTTCTCGCTCTTGTAGCTGACCTTTTTCAGCGGGTTACGCCCGCTGTGGTACATCGCGGTGGCCAGAGACATCGGCGAGGGGTAGAAGGTCTGCACCTGGTCGACCTTGAAGTCGTTGGCTTTCAGCCAGCGCGCCAGGTTGATCATCTCCTCGGCATCGGAGCCCGGGTGGGCGGCAATAAAGTAGGGAATCAGGTACTGCGCCTTGCCGGCCTCGCGGGAGAACGTTTCGAACATCGTTTTGAAGGCGTCGTAGGTGCCCATCCCCGGTTTCATCATCAGATCCAGGGTCTTCTGCTCGGTGTGTTCGGGGGCGATCTTGAGGTAGCCGCCCACGTGGTGGGTGACCAGCTCGCGCACGTATTCCGGATCTTCGACGGCCAGATCATAGCGCAGGCCCGAAGCAACAAAGACCTTGTTGACGCCCGGCAGCTGGCGCGCCTTGCGGTACAGTTCGGTGGTCGGCGCGTGGTCGGTATTGAGGTTCTTGCAGATGTCCGGGTAGACGCAGGAGAGCCGGCGGCACTGGGACTGGATTTCGGCGCTCTTGCAGTTGAGGTGGTACATGTTGGCGGTCGGACCGCCCAGATCGGAAATGGTGCCGGTAAAGCCCGGAACCTGATCGCGGATCGCCTCGATCTCCTTGAGCACCGACTCATGGGAGCGACTCTGGATCACGCGGCCTTCGTGCTCGGTGATCGAGCAGAAGGTACAGCCACCAAAGCAGCCGCGCATGATGTTGATCGAAAAGCGGATCATCTCGTAGGCCGGAATCTTGGCCTGACCGTAGCTCGGATGGGGCACGCGGCGGTAATCGAGGTCGAAGACGGCATCGAGTTCGGCCGTAGTCAGCGGGATCGGCGGCGGATTGACCCAGACTTCGCGGTTGTCGTGCTGCTGTACCAGTACCCTGGCATTGTGCGGATTCGACTCAAGGTGCAGTACCCGCGAGCAGTGCGCATACAGAGCCGGATCCGTGGATACCTTCTTGAAGGCGGGCAGACGGATATAGGTGGTGGTGCTGTCGAGCTTTTCCTTGCCGGCCAGCGGGGCCGGGATAATCCGCACGCGCTGCGGCGCCTCCGGGTCGACCGGCGCGTACTGCTGCTCATAGGCGTAGGGGTTGGGCAGTGCCTCGATATAGCCCGGCCAGTCGATACGGGTGGAGTCGATCTCGGTCCAGCCTTCGGGCACTTCCTTTTTCAGCACCACGGTACCGCGAATCTGATCGAGCTCCTCGATGGCGCGCCCCTGCGCCAGATTGTGCGCCAGTTCGGCCAGGGCCCGTTCGGCATTGCCGTAGAACAGCATATCGGCGGTCGCGTCCATCAGTACGCTGCGACGCACCTTGTCGGACCAGTAATCGTACTGGGCAATACGGCGCAGACTGGCCTCGATGCCGCCAAGGATGATCGGTACATCCTTATAGGCTTCCTTGCAGCGCTGGCTGTAAACGGTGACGGCGCGATCGGGGCGTTTGCCGCCCTTGCCCCCGGGCGTATAGGCATCGTCGTGGCGCATGCGCCGATCAGCCGTATAGCGGTTGATCATCGAATCCATGTTGCCGGCGGTTACGGCAAAAAAGAGATTCGGCTGCCCCAGCGCCTTGAAGGGCTCGGCCGAGGTCCAGTCGGGCTGGCTGATGATGCCGACGCGAAAGCCATGCGCCTCGAGGAAGCGGCCCACGACCGCCATACCAAAGCTCGGGTGATCGATATAGGCATCGCCGGTGACGATGATTACATCGCAGCGGTCCCAGCCGAGACGGTCCATTTCGCGGCGACTCATCGGCAGGAAGGGGGCCGGCTTGAGGTCGCTGCGATAGCGCGGATAGGCAAAGAGATCGGGGGCGGATATCTGCATCGAACGGTACTTCTTCGGAGCGGCAGGCAGGGGCGGTGCACTACCCGAGTAAAAGACTGGGCTATTTTCGCAAAATCGGCCCGCCTGCAACAGCCGTATTAATGCGCAGCCGGTTCATGTGCTCAGAGCGGCAGCTCGGTGGTGGATTTGATGCGCTCCATGGCAAAGCGTGAGCTGATATCGGTCAGACCGTCGACACTGTTGACCAGCTGCTTGTAGAAGCGGTCAAAGGCAGCCATATCGGCGACCAGTACCTTGAGGAAGTAGTCGTAGTCGCCGGCCATGCGATAGAACTCCTGCACCTCGGGATAGCCGGCCACGATCTCGACAAAGCGGCGGTACCAGGCCTCGCTGTGGTTACTGGTTTTCAGCTGTACCAGTGCGGTCAGCCCGAGCCCGAGGCGGTCGGGGTCCAGCAGGGCGACACGCTTTTGAATGAACCCCTGTTCTTCCAGACGTTTCAGCCGTTTCCAGCAGGGGGTGCTGGTCAGATGCACGGCATCGGCCAGCTGTTGCAAGGAGAGGCTGGCATCACGTTGCAGCAGTCGCAGCAGCTGGCGGTCGGTACGATCCAGTGGGTGCATGGTGATAATTTTCTAAAAATGATTTTTATGAAGAAATAATATTCTCATTATCTGACTGATAGACAGAAAAGATAGAAATTAATTATCGGTTCGCGCGCATACACTGTTTCGCATCAAGTGCCTGGAGGATTGGCTCATGAATGCGCGTTGGTCGCGGTTGCAGCAGTTGTTGGAACGTCATCTGGTACCGGCTCAGGGGTGCACCGAGCCGGTGGCCGCAGCCCTGGCGGCCGCACAGGCTCGCGTCCTGCTGGCACAGCGGCCCGAGCGGGCGCTCGTGCGGGTCAGCGCCAACCTGTTCAAGAATGCGATGGCGGTGCAGGTACCCGGTACCGGTCGCGCAGGCCTCGCGATTGCGGCGGCTGCGGGTGCGCTGGGTGGCAACGCCGATGCCGGGTTGCAGGTACTGGCGGGCTTGACGCCGAGCCAGGCCGAGGCGGCGCAGTGCTGGGTTGATGCCGGCGGAGTTCAGGTGAGCATGGTCGACAGCGTCGAACCGCTGTTCTGTGAGGTCGAACTCTGGGCGGATGGGCAGCAGGCGCTGGTGCGCATGGCCGGACGGCATGATCGGCCGGTGTATGCCGAGCGTAACGGCCAGCCGCAGGTGATGCTGTGCGAAGAGGCATCGGCCGCCGCCGCGCCTGAAGGTTCGGAAACCTCGGTGGCCGAGATCTTTCGCTTTGCCACCGAGGCGCCCATCAGCCTGTTCGCGCGCCTGGCACAGGCGGCGGAGCTTAACGAAGCGCTCAGCGATGCCGGTCTCAAGGAATGCTACGGATTGCAGGTGGGGCGGACGATCGATTTGAACATTGCCCGGGGTCTCCTGGCCAACGATCTGGCGCAGGCCGTCACCAAGCGCACGGCGGCGGCCAGTGATGCGCGTATGGGCGGGGTGATGCTGCCGGCCATGAGCAACTCCGGCAGCGGCAATCAGGGCATTGCGGCCACCGTGCCGGTCACGGTCTGTGCCCGGCGCCTGCGGGTGGGTGAGGAGCGGATGCTGCGCGCCCTGGCCCTGAGTCATCTGCTGGCGATTCATATCCGCCTGCATCTGGCGCCACTGTCGGCGCTCTGTGCCGCAATTACTGCCAGTGCCGGCGCCAGCGGTGCGATCTGCTGGCTGCTCGGGGGCGATCAGGCTCAGGTGGAGGCGGCGGTGACCAATCTGCTGGCCGATCTCTCCGGCGTCTTCTGTGATGGCGCCAAACCCGGCTGTGCGCTGAAGGTTTCCAGCGGTGCCGGGGGCGCAGTCAAGGCGGCGCTGCTGGCACTGCAGGGGATTCGGGTCGATCAGAGTCAGGGCATTGTCGCCACCGAGCTGGAACAGACCATCGATCATCTGGCGCTGCTGGGCAACCGGGCAATGCTTGAAACCGACCGCATGATTATCCGCATCATGCAGGAGAAGGCTGCCTGACCTGGGCTGCATGGGGGATTTCCTACAGACGCTTAAAAACGACTTATGTAGGGTACGCGCAGCCTGGATGTTCAGGCCGCGCGTTTCGCCTGACCTGGGGCGAATCCCCCCTACTACGGAAAGTAAAAGAGAGCGAACAATGAAAAAGTTGATGGCGTACTGCAGTGCCGTGATCTTCAGTCTGATGCTGGCCGGCTGCGGAGAGCCGACGGTTGATGCCAGTTCTCCGGAAGCGATGAAGTCATCTGCAGAAGCGATCATGGAGCAGTTGCCTGAAGAGAAGCAGGCCGAGTTCCAGCAGGCGTTTGGCGGCATTGTGGTGATGGTTGGTATGGCTGCTGCTTTTCAGGGCAAGGATGAAGCTGCCGTTCAGGAGGCGATGCGTGACGCGGTCGACGGAAAAACCGCTGACGAGATTATCGCTTATGCGCAGGAGCTCAAGGCAAAAGCGAACAACAAGGGCTGATACGCCTTTTGTTGGTCATTAAAAAAGCGCCTCGGGGCGCTTTTTTAATGACCGATCAGGCCCAGGTTCCAGGCCAGATAGGCGGCAAAGCCGAGCCAGCTCAATCCCAGCAGTATCCAGGGCAGGGCAGTGCTGCCGTTCTGCGGCGCGGTATCGGTGGCCGGCTCTGTGAGGGCGGTGTCATCGAGCTTCTGGCGCAATTGCTTTTTACGCTGTTTGTCCTGTTCGCGCTGCTTGGCCTTCTGCTGTTTCTTGTAGAGGGCGATGCCCTTTTCGATGCCCTGAGCGATCAGCCGGGTCTGTTCCTTGGTCTGTCCCGGTTTCTGAATCCCGCGGGCAATCTGCTCGGCGTCAAGACGACTCTGTTCCGAGGGTTGCTGCGCCTTTTTACTGTACTGGGCCATCGATCTTCTCCTGTGCTGCGCACAGGGTATCACCAAAGCCACGGGCGCTGGGATGCTGCGGTACACTCAGCAGGACGTTATGGGGAACTGCGATGGAATGGATTTATCTGGGTACCAGTGCCGGGGCGCCGACGCGGGCACGCAATCTTTCGGCACTGGCAGTATGGTGTGAGCAGCCTAAAGAGTGGCTGCTGATCGACTGTGGCGAGGGCACCCAGTACCGCGTGCTGGAAACGCCGCTGTCGCTCAGCACCCTGCGCGCGATTCTGATTACCCATGCCCATGGCGATCACTGCTATGGCCTGCCCGGGCTGCTGGCCAGTGCCGGACTGCAGCAGCGTAGCAAGCCGCTGACGCTGATTGCACCGCAGGCGGTGCTGAATATGCTCGAGGCGATCGCTCAGCATACCGAGCTCGGTCTGCCCTTTGCGCTGGAGACGGTTGCGCTGGAAACTCTGGCCGGTGCGCGGCGGCTGGGTAATCTGCGGGTGTCAGCCTATCCGCTGAGTCACCGGGTACCCTGCTGGGGCTTTCGTCTGGAAGAATGCGAGCTGCAGCCACAGCTCGATATCGAGCGTCTGGTGGCCGAGGGCATTCCCCGTGGGCCGATCTGGGGGCGTTTGCTGCATGAAGAGGCCGTGCTGCTTGACGATGGGCGCTGTCTCAAGGGGGAGTCCTATCGCCGCCTCGGGCGTCCACGGCGGGTGCTGCTGGTGGCCGGTGATAATGGTGATCCCGAACGGCTACGCACGGTGAGTAGCGGCGCCCATGTGCTGATTCACGAGGCCACCTACACCGAGGCGGTGCAGCAGCAGATCGGGCATGCGCACGGCCACTCCAGTGCGGCGCGTATTGCTGCATTTGCCGCATCCGCGGGCCTTGCGCACCTGCAGCTGACCCATTTCAGCGCCCGCTACGGACTGACGCGTAGCCGGGGCCACAGCATCGAGGAGCTGCGTAGCGAAGCGCAGGCCTGTTATGGCGGCCATCTGGCGCTGGCGCGCGATCTGGAGCATTACCGGCTGAACCGTGATCTGAGCCTGGAGCGGCTTGGGGGCGCCGGGTGATCATCAGCGCCAGCCGCCGTACCGATATTCCGGGGCTCTATCTGCCCTGGCTGCTGGCACGGCTGGAGGCGGGCTATCTGCTCAATCCCAATCCGTTCAATCGCAGGCAGGTACGTCGTGTCAGCCTGCGCGCCGAGGATGTCGAGGCGCTGGTGCTCTGGACCCGCAATGGCCGGCCATTGCACAAGCGCCTGGGCGAGCTTCAACGCTACGGCATACCGCTGCTGGTTCACTACAGCATCACCGGCTATCCGCGGCCTCTGGAGCCGAGGGTGCCGCCTCTGGAGCAGGCGCTGGACTCCTTTGTTGCCCTGAGTCGTGCGCTCAGTGCCGCGCAGCTGATCTGGCGTTACGACCCTATTCTGGTCGGCAACTGGCTGCCGCCTCACTGGCATCTGCAGCAGTTTGCCCGCATTGCCGCGGCACTGGAGGGGCACTGCGTGCGTGTGGTGATCAGCTTTACCGATTTTTACCGCAAGACCGTACGCCAGCTCCGCGCGGTGGACGGTTTTGTGCACCGCGATCTTCTGGCGGATCCTGAAGCGCTGGAGAGGCTGGTCTCCGGTCTGGTGGCGATTGCCCGGCGTCATGGCATGCAGATCGAGAGTTGTGCCGAAGCGATCGATCTGGACGCGCTGGGTGTGGCTCATGGTCGCTGCATCGATCCGCTGCTGCTGCAGCGCCTGTTCGGTATCACGCAGGACCTGCCACCCGATCGCGGCCAGCGTGACGCCTGTGGCTGTGCGCGGGCGATCGATATCGGTCAGTACAACTGTTGTCCCCAGGGCTGCGCCTACTGTTATGCCAACGATTCGCGCACGGCCGCGCTGCGTGGAGTGAAGCGCCATCACAGTGGCAGTGAGTGGCTGCTCGATTGACTCCTGGTCTGACGATTTTCGACCACTGGGCAAGCACTCAAATAGTTTCCTTTCAGGTCCAGTTCAGACTCTCATCTGGAGGTCATCCGAGGCGCAAAGCGGCGGTTTTGAGGGGTTACGGATTGGTCAAAAAACGCGCAGTCGGACGATAAATTTTGCCAGCAGACGTCTTGAGATCGTCATTTTGAGCGCTGTCGGAGGGGGCGTCCGAGGCG
>CAYWUD010000082.1:0-8870 GCA_964461355.1 uncultured Pseudomonadales bacterium
ATGGTAGTGTGGGGTCTCCCCATGTGAGAGTAGGTCATCGCCAGGCGCTTATTTAGGCATCTGACCGTTTGTCAGGTGTGTGGAATTAAGCTCTTGTAGCTCAGTTGGTAGAGCACACCCTTGGTAAGGGTGAGGTCACCAGTTCAACTCTGGTCAAGAGCTCCACATCAAAACCCCGAAGTCTCAGGCTTCGGGGTTTTTATTTGTCTGTGGATAATGCTGTGAATCAATTTGAAAACAGCTCTGGCCAGCGTCATTGCGGACGGCTGGCCAGAAAACTTGTCCACAACAGCCTCAGAAACTTAACCACTGTTTTTGCGCCGCATAAAGCTCGTCAAACATCTGCCTGATTTGCTCCAGCGTACACTGGGTTGCGGTTACCGGATCGAGCGCCAGCGCATGACGCGCCGCTTCCAGATTCCCTTCGAGCGCGGCCTCCACGACCAGTTCCTGAACCTGGATATTGGTCTTGCACAGACTGGCACACTGGGTGGGTAAACGACCGATGACATCCGGATGCAGGCCATCCTGATCCACCCAGATCGGCACTTCCACCATGCACTCTGCGGGCAGATTTTCGATCAGAAGCCCCGTGCTCTGGCGGTTGGGCAGGTTTCCGTTGATGCGTACGCGCTTCCCCGTCAGCTGAGCGTGTATCAGTTTCGGTGCATTCAGCATGCTGGGACACAGATCAAAGGGTTCACCCTTGAGCTGGGCCTCGATGGTTGCGGCGGCCTTCTTGTGTACCTGTTCTTCCAGAGCGAGCAGATTCCACCGCTGCGGCAGAAAATGGTTGATCATCGCTTCATTCTTGCGGAAGTACGGCAGGTAGTCCGACATGTGCCAGTGGTTCTCGGTAGCCCAGTAGCCGAAGTACTTCAGCACCTCACAACGCACAGCATCCTGTTGATAAACCCTGCTGTCCTGCGGCAGTTTCTCGATCTGTGGAAAAAGATCCTGACCGCGATGTTTCAGGGACAGAATCCAGGTCATGTGGTTGATACCGCCGAAGCTATATTCGACATCATCCGGGATTTCCTGATACAGGAGGCGCTCCCAGCTTTCTGGCGAATGCGGGTGTTCTACCCAGGGCACGACACCAAGATATCCCAGCAGCTGCGCCACGGTGTAACGTACGCCGTAGCACAGGCCGATGCAGCGGATCGATGTAGCCTGGTTTACAGCCCAGGTCAGCGGTGCCAGAGGATTGGCGTAGTTGATCAGCAGTGCATCGGGACAGAGCTCTTCCATATCCCGGGCAATCGAGAGCAGCGGGGGGATATGACGCAGTGCACGAAAGATACCGCCCGGTCCCAGCGTATCGCCGGCTTCCTGGATTACCCCGTATTTCTGCGGGATCTCCATCTCCAGCTTCCAGGGGCTCAGGCCGCCGACCTGAATGGCGTTGATCACATAGTCGGCACCTTCAAGCGCTGTGCGTTGATCGGTGGTCGCCCACAGGCGCACATCAAGCCCGGACTGGGTGATCATGCGCTCTACCAGACTCCGGGTACGTTCCAGCACCTCGGGGTTGATATCTTCGAGCACCAGTTCCAGTGCAGGCAGGTCTTTGTAGCTCAGCAGGGCGGAGAGCAGCTGGCGGCTGAACATGATGCTGCCAGCGCCGATAAGGGCAATTCGCGTCACGGTAACTCCAGAGGAGGGACAGCGCTCAGTGCTGCTGTCGTTTGAGCATCACTGCATAGAGCGAGACTGAGAGTACGATAATCAGTCCGTAGACCATCCGTGTCCAAAAGCCCGACATGCCGGCGGCGATAATCCCCGCCTCGATCATGCCGATCATGATGGCGCCGATCAGGGTGCCGAACAGGGTCCCCTGACCGCCGAATACTGACGTGCCACCGATAAAGACAGAGGCAAAGATCAACAGCAGATAGCCTTCACCCTGAGTGGGCCACCAGTTGGCCATCTCGCAGCAGATCATCACCGAGGTCAGGGCCGCCGTTGCGCCCATCAGGGCGAAGAGCTGCAGGCGACACCGGCTGACCGGTACTCCCATCATCTGGGCCATCTTGCTGTCGTCACCGATAAAGCGGATGTTGTCGCCAAAGGCGCGGCGGTGCAGCAGCAGCATAAAGGCGCCGGCCAGCACCAGGCACCAGATCGTTTGCATCGGGATCAGGCCAAACAGCCGGCCCACCAGCACGCTGTGCAGCTCGGTGCTGCGGATATCGACAATGGTCAGGGCCAGTCCGTCGGCGATGATGGTGGTCAGGCCATACCAGAAAAACTGGGTACCGATGGTGGCAATGATTGAAGGCACGCCGATATAGACCACGATCAGGCCGTTGATGAGGCCGGCCAGGCTGCCGGCGGTCAGCGCAGCCACAAGTGCAAGCCAGGCGATCCCGCTACTCTGGAATACCAGCGCGAAGATATAGCCGGAAAAGGCCATCAGCGCGGGGAAAGAGAGGTCGATCTCGCCGGCGATGACCAGCAGGGTCATTGCCAGAGCCAGCAGCGCCACGAAGGGGATGCTGGACATAAAGGAAAGATAGATGCGACCGGCCATAAAGGTAGCCGGACTCATCAGCATGAAGGATGCGAGCAAAACCAGCAGCAGCAGCAGGCTGCCGAGTTGAAAACGGTTCTTGACCAGCAGGGGATGCATGTTCAGACCTCCCGGAGTGTGGATTCGCAGGACGGTTCCAGTTGCCCCTGTTGGGCCAGATGGATCATCAGTTCGGTCAGTGTGGCCAGTGTCAGCTGATCGCGGTGGCGTTCGCCGACCAGTCGGCCGCGTTCGATAAAGACAAAGCGATCGGCGACTTCAAAGGCCTGGGCCAGGTTATGACAGATGAGGATGCAGGAGCGTCCGGATGCGCGAATCCTGCGGATAAAATCGAGCACCTTGCGCACTTCCTGTAACGACAGCGCATTGGTGGGTTCGTCGAGAATGATGATCTTGGCGTCAAAGTACATCGCCCGGCCGATCGCCAGCCCCTGGCGTTCGCCGCCGGAGAGTACGCCGACCTCCGCTTCGGGCGAGATGCCGACACCGCGCAGGCCAATATCCTTGAGCAGTTCGGCAGTGATCCGTTTTTCTTCCCGGGCACGGATAAAGCCCAGCCGGTTGCGCAGGTGGCGGCCGACAAAGAGATTGCGCCACAGGGGCTGTTTTTCGCCGAGCGAGCGTTCCTGATAGACCGTTTCTATGCCATGGGTGCGTGCCCGGGCAACGCTGTAGCGGCCCAGGTTGACCGCCTGGCCCTCGATCAGCATGCGTCCGCTGTCTGGTCGATGCAGACCGGCCAGCACCTTGATCAGGGTGGATTTCCCGGCACCGTTGTCGCCGACAATGGCGACGACTTCACCGGCATTGAGGTGAAAATTGATATCGTGCAGCGCGTGGACACCCTGGAACCACTTGTTCACCGCACGCAGTTCGAGCAGTTTGGTCATGACAGACACAGGGGATAAAAAGCGGCCCCGACGCGGGTCGGGGCCGGAATGGCTTAGCGCAGACCCTGCTGGGCCAGCGGTGCAATCAGATCGATGTTGTCACGGTGAATAAAGCCGCCACCGGTGTTGATGGTCAGACCGGAGAAGCCAAGCTTCTTGGTCAGCACCAGCTGCAGTACCGGCAGGTAGCCCTGCAGGTAGGGCTGGCCGTCACCGATCAGGTCGATGTAGCCGTTCTGTACCGCCGCTGCGGTTGCCGGAGACAGGCTGAAGCCACCGACGAAGATTTCGTCCGGGCCCACGTTGGCGGCACGCAGGAAGTTTTCCATCTGTGCGGTCAGGGCGCCGTGGTCAACCAGAACCATCTTGGTGTCCGGATGGCGTGACAGCTGTGCGGTCATCAGCGGCAGGGCGGTGCTGGCATCCTTGTCGACGGATTCGCTGATCTCCAGGTAATCGACGGTCAGGCCCGCCTTTTCCAGGGTTTCGATCAGAGCCACGGAGGAGCGGCCACGGGTCGGCAGACGCTTGAGGCCCCAGACCAGAGCACGGTCGCCGGCTTTCAGACCACTGCGACGCAGCGCTTCGGTAGCCAGGGTGTAGCCACGCTGGTAGTTGTCGACACCGGTGTAGCCGAACCCTTCGCTGGCGTATTGCGCCTGCAGCTTGGGCAGTTCGGTATCGGTGGAGGTCACCAGAATGCCTTTCTGGCGCGCTTCGTCGACCAGCGGTGCAAAGGCGTCATCACCCGGGTGACCCATGACCACGATGCCGTCGGGTTGTGCCGCCACGGATTTACCCATGTTTTCGATCATCTTCTGCGCGTTCCAGTCGGAGTAGAGCAGGGTCAGATCGCAACCGAGATCGATACAGGCCTGTTTGGCGCCGTTCTGTACGATGGTGTTGTAGGTGCCGCCGACGGGACCGCCGGTATCGAACCAGATGGAGAGCTGTTCGCCGCTGCGGCTTTCGGCCAGGGAGGGGGTAGCAAGAACTGCGGAAGCCAGGGTGGCTGCCGCAAGAATGCGCAGTTTGGACATGCTGTTGTTCCGTTCAATGGGGGACGATAAAGCTGACGGGGAACGCGTGTATCCCAGTACTTCACAGCTGGGGCGCACTATAAACAAATGCAGTAAAAAGTAGAATATGTGCCTTAAAAACAACTTATCTTTTTGTTTTTACAGGGTAAAAGCATGCAAACATAGGCTTTTGTTCTGTTTGTGTGTGCGGCCGCTGACGGCAGTGGTTTGCCGTCTAGTCTGGTTAGAACGTAGCCGACTTCATGAAACTGTCATATGCAGTTCATAGGCTTGTCATGCGCCTATCCAATACTCGGCAGCACTGAAGTTCATAGCAGACATCTCAACAGACATTTCTTTTCGGGAGTAGCTCACATGCAACTTAAGGGTCTTGTCACCGCTCTGGCGCTGACCGCCTCTACCCTGGTGACTGCCGCTAACGCGGCTCAGGTTGACGCCAACCTGCCGGTTTATCAAAAGACCAGTGGCGTATCCGGCAACCTGTCTTCTGTCGGTTCCGATACCCTGGCCAACCTGATGACCCTGTGGGCGGAAGAGTTCAAGCGTACCTATCCGAACGTCAACGTTCAGATTCAGGCCGCCGGTTCCTCCACTGCGCCGCCCGCACTGACCGAAGGCACCTCCAACATGGGGCCGATGAGCCGCAAGATGAAGGACAAGGAGATCGAAGCCTTCGAGAAAAAGCACGGTTATAAGCCGACTGCGGTTCCGGTTGCGATCGACGCGCTGGCCGTGTTCGTCAACAAGGACAACCCCATCAAGGGGCTGACCATGGCTGAAGTGGATGCCATCTTCTCCAACACCCGCAAGTGTGGTGGTTCTGCCGAGATCAACCGTTGGGGTGATGCCGGTCTGGAAGGATCCTGGGCGCAGCGTGACGTGCAGTTGTACGGTCGTAACTCCGTCTCCGGTACCTACGGTTACTTCAAGGACAAGGCCCTGTGCAAGGGTGACTTCAAGTCCAACGTAAACGAGCAGCCGGGCTCTGCATCCGTCGTACAGTCCGTCTCTGCGTCCCTGAACGGTATCGGTTACTCCGGTATCGGTTACAAGACCTCCAGTGTGCGCACTGTGCCGCTGGCCAAGAAGGAAGGTCAGCCGTTTGTGGATGCCACTTCGGACAACGCGGTGAGCGGCCACTACCCGCTGTCCCGTTTCCTGTACGTGTACGTGAACAAGGCACCGAACAAGCCGCTGCAGCCGATGGAGCGTGAGTTCCTGAAGCTGGTACTGTCCCAGCAGGGTCAGCAAGTGGTGGTGAAGGATGGTTACATCCCGCTGCCGAGCAAGGTCGTCGAAAAGCAGATGGCTGAACTGGGTCTCTAAGCGCTCGCGCCTGACGTGCTGTGTAAAATCCCCGTACCTGGTACGGGGATTTTTTTATGGCTTCAATTCCGGCAGGCTGTGGCGTTCCTGACCGGATTTTCCGGTAGCTTCGGGCGATTACCTATCGATCAGTTTATCCTCAGGTTGTCATATTGCTGTCACGTTCGCGTCACAGAATGCGGCACAGTCGGATCAGTCGCACACTGAGTAAACACTATGAGTACACCTACATCCGTTGTCGATTTCGAGGCCCCCGCGGTACTGCGTTACCGCAAGATGCGGGCGCTGAAGGATATTGCCGCTCGCTACAGTATTGCCGCCGGTGGTCTGGGCGTGATCCTCGCGATTCTGTTGATCTTCTTCTACCTGCTCTACGAAGTGCTGCCGATGTTTGCTTCGGCCGAGGTAGAGCCGCGTGCCCAGTACGCCGTTGAGACCACAGAGCCAGTGCTCTACAGCGCCGTCGAGGAGCAGGCTGAAGTCGGCATGCAGCTCGGCGCCGATGGGCTGGTGCAGTTTTTTCAGACGGCCGATGGCGCTCTGATCGATCAGGTGCAGCTGCCGATCCCTGATGATGTGCAGGTAACCCGCCTGGCCGAAGCCGGAGTGGGTGGTCAGCTGCTGGCGGCCGGTCTGAGCAATGGCCGTGTGCTGCTGTTCAAGCACAACTACCGCATCAGCTACCCCGATGATCGCCGTGTGATTACCCCGCAGATCGAGTATCCCTTCGGCGACGCGACGCTGTCCCTGCTGCCCAATGACCTGCCGGTCACTCAGCTGGCGCTGCGTGATTCGGAAAATGCGCTGCTGCTGATCGGCGCTAACGGAAACCGCCTGTTCGGTGTGGCTCTCAACAAGGAGATCGATTTCCTGACCGAGGAAGTCACCTTTGAGGAGCAGTTTCTGTCGCTGCCCGATCTCGAAGGTCGGGTGAAACAGCTGCTGGTTGATCCGGCTCAGCACTGGCTGTACGTGGCTCATGGCGATAATCAGCTGTCGGTATTCAATCTGCGCGATTTTGCCGCAGTGAAGCTGCACGAGAATCGTGCGGTGACCTCCGGCAAGCTGACCCAGATGGATTTTCTGCTCGGTGGGATCTCTCTGCTGATCGGCGATGATCAGGGCCAGATCGGCCAGTGGTTCATGGTGCGCGACGATCAGAACCAGTATCACCTGAAGGCGATTCGCGCATTCCAGCTCGGTTCGGCACCGATCGTGGCGCTGGAAGCGGAGCACCGCCGCAAGACGTTTGTGGCGGCCGACAGCGCGGGTCTGGTGGGGCTGTTCAGCGCGACCGCCGAGCGCGCAGTGCTGAAGGAAACCCTGACCGATCAGCCGCTGGAAGCGCTGACCCTGTCGCCGCGCGGCAACGCGCTGCTGCTGACCGGCCCGCACGGGGCGACCCGGTTCTTCTCGGTACACAACGAGCATCCGGATATTTCCTGGAGCGCGCTGTGGCACAAGGTCTGGTACGAGAGCTATCAGGAGCCCGATTACATCTGGCAGTCCTCGGCCTCCAACAACGATTTCGAACCGAAGATGAGCCTGATGCCGCTCTCCTTCGGCACCCTGAAGGCAGCCTTCTACGCCATGCTGCTGGCAACTCCGCTGGCCATCGGTGGCGCAATCTATACCGCCTACTTCATGGCACCGGGCATGCGCCGCAAGGTGAAGCCGGTGATCGAGCTGATGGAAGCGCTGCCCACGGTAATTCTGGGCTTTCTGGCGGGCCTCTGGCTGGCGCCGCTGGTCGAGGATCATCTGCCCGGGATCTTTGCCCTGCTGCTGCTGCTGCTGATCGCCATGCTGGCCGCCAGCTTCGGCTGGCAGCAGCTGCCCGAGGCGATTCGCCATCGGGTACCCGAGGGCTGGGATGCGGCGCTGCTGATCCCGGTGGTGTTGGTGGCCGGCTGGCTTGCCTTCAGCCTCAGTACTCCGCTGGAAGTGCTGATGTTCGGCGGGGACATGCGCCGCTGGCTGAGCCATGAACTGGGTATTCCCTTCGATCAGCGTAACGCCCTGGTGGTGGGTCTGGCGATGGGCTTTGCGGTGATTCCGACCATCTTCTCGATTACCGAAGATGCGATCTTCAGTGTGCCCAAGAGTCTGACCTACGGCTCTCTGGCACTGGGCGCCACGCCCTGGCAGACCCTGATCCGGGTGGTCCTGCTGACCGCGAGCCCGGGGATCTTCTCGGCGGTGATGATCGGTATGGGCCGTGCGGTGGGTGAAACCATGATCGTGCTGATGGCCACCGGTAACACGCTGATCATGGATGCCAACATTTTCGAGGGCATGCGGACCCTGGCGGCGAACATCGCCGTGGAAATGCCGGAGTCGGAAGTGGGCTCGACCCATTACCGCGTGCTGTTCCTGGCGGCGCTGGTGCTGTTTATGTTCACCTTTATCGTGAACACCTTCGCCGAGAGCGTGCGCCACCGTCTGCGCAAGAAGTACAGCTCCCTGTAATCCGCTGCAATCAAGAGAGACATAACCATGCGAATGTCAGCTTCAAAATGGCTCCAGAGCGGTACCCCCTGGGTATGGATGAATGCCGGTGCAGTGGCGATCAGCGTGATCATGGTGATCGGGCTGCTGGCGCTGATCGCGGTACGCGGTCTGGGGCATTTCTGGCCGGCCGATGTGATTCAGGCGCAGTATCAGGTACCGGGTCAGTCCGCGTATCTGGTGGTGGGCGAGGTGGTCGAGACCGAGGTCGTGCCTGCCGAGCAGCTGCGCTCGGCCGGTATCGAGGTGGCCGCCGACGTTGAGGTGGCGCACCGTTCCCTGATCAAGAAGGGCAATCGCGATGTGACCGGTGCCGATTTCGGCTGGGTTGTGCACGAGTACCTGAGCGATATCGAAAAACCCGAAGCGCTGATGGCCGTCGAGCGTCGTGAGTGGGGTAATTTCTACGGTTACCTGCGTGAAGTGCGTGAAAGCGGCACGCTGGTGGCCAAGGGCGAGGCCGCCTGGCCGGAACTGCAGAAGCGTCTGGAACGGGCTCTGAACATTCACGACGAGATCTATCAGGTCGAGAAGCATGATATCGGCGCGATCAACGCCCGTCTGGAACGGCTG
>CAYWUD010000083.1:0-8815 GCA_964461355.1 uncultured Pseudomonadales bacterium
GTTGTAACCGTTACCGAACACCGCAGCCCAGCGCTTGTTGCCATTGGCATCTTCAGCGTTGGTCATCACCAGCGTCGGCACCGTCATCGCGTAGCCAAGATCGGCATCATCGGCCTGGGTAAACTCCC
The DNA here is from genome assembly GCA_964461355.1 of uncultured Pseudomonadales bacterium. Lineage (GTDB taxonomy): Bacteria > Pseudomonadota > Gammaproteobacteria > Pseudomonadales > CAYWUD01 > CAYWUD01. The sequence continues at coordinate 129 of CAYWUD010000083.1, forward strand.
ACATCACGGTGCCGGCCGCTGCTGCAGTGGTGGCAAAGCGGGTCGGATCGGTCAGGTTCAGGGCAAAATAACCGCGGCCACCGGCCCCGCCCCCTCCGACCATCACGGTCTGCCAGCTCGGCGCCGTGGCCGTCGCCGAAGCCTTGATAAAGACATCGTTGACCGCCGGCGTCAGGTCGACATAGTAGCGGTGGCGGTAGTTGGCCTCGGTGTACTCATCGATATTGTCGAGCACGAACGAGGGCATATAGGCCATCAGCTCGGTACCGTCGGTAGCACTGAACACGTGCAGCAGGCCATCGTTGGCTCCGGCGACCACCATCGCCTGACGGCTCTTGTGGGTTGCCTGGAATTTCGAGTACTTGTCGGCAACAGCCGTCGGATAGGGCTCGATATCACGGCGGCTGTAATAGGGCGCACCGACAAACTGCGGGCTCGAATGCACGATATCCCCCAGAATCCCGCCATCGCTGGCGCGCTCGCGCAGCGGATTGCTGGCGCGGGTTTCGGCCGAGCGATCACCGCGCAGGTAGTTCACCTCGTCTTCGCTCAGATAGAGCACGCCGTCACTATCCGGATCATTCCAGCTGCCGGCACTGGCACTGTAGACCAGCGGCGTGCCGCTGCTGCCGACATGGGTCACCAGGCGCCGGTCACGCCAGTTCATGGCGTCGAGCATCGCCGCCGCACTCCAGATCTGGGCCCCCGGGGTGCCGTTGGTCTGGACGCCGAGCGCCACCAGATCACCGGAGTTGAACTTGCTGTTGTAGAACGCCTGGAAGATCCGGGTTTCGGTTTCCAGCTCCTGGGTACTGAAGCTGACCGCCGATCCCGAACCGCTGTCCTCGCCGATCTGCGTGAAGATCTCGCTGATGGCACTGATCATCGAACGGGTATCGGAGGCATCGAGGTACTCCCCGCGGCCGTTGTAGGCGGCATGCATCAGATCGTCGACCTTGTGGGCATCAGCCTGGGTCGGATTGGTCCAGGTTATCGCGGTCGTCGGATCGTTGGGCATCGCCGCAATCGTGCCCTTGACCCCGAAGCCGACGGTATAGGTGCCCATGTGCTGATGCATGGTGTCGGCGTTGGCCAGAGCACTCGAAAGCATCCGGTCGCGCGGCGTCACCAGCACATCGTTGCCAAGACCGGTCTGCAGGTCCTTCTTGTAGTAATACATCGCCACATCGGCCAGGGTGTTGCTGTAGCTGTCGGCAAAATTCTGGCCGTCATAGGGGCTGCTGGCGGTATTGGCGTCGGCATTGCCGATCGACGAAGGATCACTGCCATTCCAGAAGCCATCGGTGATCAGCATCGAATAGTTCTGCTGGCAGTTGCCGCCCTCGGCGTAGGTCAGCACCGGGCAGTTCCAGCTGGTGGAGAAACTGTCCGATCCGGTCTTGCCCCCCGGCGTGCAGCTGTACATTTCACCCGCCTTTTGCAGGGTGCGACGCAGCGGAGTACCACTGTCGGCGTAGGTTCCGTAAAGCGTATCGAGCAAGGAGCGCTTGTTACCGGTCTGGGTACTGCTGTTCATCGATGCGATCGGCTTCTGATTGCGCTCGTGAATGCTCGAATACCCGAGCCGCGCGGCATCGGTGATCTCGATGGCAAAACTCAGCGCCGCCTTGGTGACATGCAGACGGGTACGGTAGTAGCTGTACCAGTTGGCAAAGTTCTGAATCTCTTCGTCGTAGGTACAGGCACTCGGGTTGGCGCAGTCGGTACGGTTCGCCCCCCCGCTGTAGGTGCTCCCCGCCAGAATCTCGACCTTGGTGCCCTTTTCACCGACATCGACCACACCATCGCCGTCGGTATCGGTCCAGGTGTAATAGAACGGCGCATAGTAGTTGGTTACGTATTGCCAGCTGCCACGGTAGTAGAAGTAGGTGTTATGGCGGGTGGTCAGATTGTAAGTGCCGGCATCGGCCTCAAACGGGTCAAGACGGGCGCTGGTCAGCGAGGCATTGGTATAGGCCTGGCCATCCTCGTCGACACCGGCCCAGGGCCGATAGCGAATGCTCGGATCGTAATAGACCTTGTTGTAATCGCTGTTGGTCGCGCGCCAGAAGCCCTGACCGGAGAAGCTGCTGTAGTGCTCCGGCGGGACCACCGAAGCCGAGTAGCCGCCGTTTTCCACCGCATACACATAACGCCGGTAGTAGGTATCGCCGCCGCTGCTGTAGTAGTGGTAATAGGTTCCTTCGGTCTGGGAGGTCATCAGACTCCAGCCCATGCTGCCCGAGTCATCGGCCAGAATCATCAGGTTCGGTTCCACCGACTGGCGCAGTTCCAGGGGCGAGCGCGCCAGTGACAGATCGGTGGCCGCCTGCGCCGGCAACGTGGCACTGGTGATCAGGGCGCTGCCGAGCATCACCCAGGCCCGGCGCATCCATACAGCAGACAACGGTTTCATGTTCGGCTCCTTATAGTTCGCGGCCATAGGTGGACTGCAGCATCACCTGGGTGTGGGTGGTTCCGCCCACGCCGCGTGCAGTGATCTTGAACACCCTAAGATCGGATGCCTGGGCCTGTCCGCCGATATTGTCGAGGTTCAGGGTGTTGCTCTCGGAGATCACCTCGGTCATCACCTCGATGATGTATTTGGGTTCTTCGGCCAGGCCAGCCAGGCCGGTCTGCGCCACGGCGTAAGGCAGGGCATTGCCGCTGGCGTCCCAGTTCACACCGACCCAGCGCTCGGCCGAGCCTGCGGCGCTGGCGGTCCACAGACCGTTGCTGCCGGCATCACTGAAATCGCCGAGGGTCACAATGCTGTCGAGATAGGCTTCAGCCTCGATCAGTGCGGCCTCGGCCGCCTGAAAGGCCAGCAGGTTGTCCTGAACGTTACGCGCCATGCGCTCCTCGAGCAGCGAGCCGCGCAGGGTCCAGACACCGACCACGGTGACGATCAGCAGCATCACCAGCGCTGTCAGCAGAATCATGCCCTGCTGGCGGTTACGACACGGGTTCATGCATCCATTCCTCGATTACGGATCTTGATGGTCTGGGTGAAGGTCTGACGTATGCGACCATCACCATCGCTGGCAACGTCATCGACCGAGTTCACGGTCAGCTGTACCCGTACGGCAATCACCGCCCCCCAGTCGCTGACATCGGCTGCACGCACATAGCGGTTGGGCACGCCGTCATCGTTGACATCGACCCCGTACCACAGGCGCATCGACTCGACCCCGCGTACCAGTTCGCGCGCCTGCCCGACCTCAAGGCGCCAGAGCGCATTGACGGTTTCACCGCGGTTGTTGGTTACCGCCGACGGAGCGATGTAGTAGGTCAGACTGGTCAGCTGCCAGATCGAGGCGTCGGTGCCGAAGGGCTGGTTGTCATCGGTCAGCTCCTTCTGGGCATTGCCCGGACTGCCGACGCCGGTGTTGTGCACCAGGTTATCCCGCCCGGAGCTTGAGCCGGTGGTGACATTGGTCACCTGAAACACCGCACCACGGGTACAGTCACTGACAAACAGGATGTCAAAGTCGGACACCGCACTGGGTGAGACCACCTTCAGATCCGCCGAGGTATTGGGCATCTCCTCGGCCAGGCGCGTGCCCGCTCCGACCAGCATCTCCATGCTCAGCGCATCGCTTGCGGTATCGATGGTGCCACTGATGGCGGTCGGCACCGCATCACTCCAGCTGCTGCCGCTGTACTGGTGTCCGGTCAGCCCCACGCCCATGTTGTACTGGCTGTCGGCCGGCGGATTGAGCACATTCAGCACCGGGAAATCGGCCCCCGAAGCACAGCCGGTATAGCCGACCATACGGATATCCCGGGCCAGCAACTGCTGCGCAAAGCGGACATTTTCCTGCATCCGCGACAGCCCCTCGTTGACCCGGTAGGTCGACTTGTTGGCCAGTACGATCTGCAGGATACCGGCGGTCAGGATCATCCCCAGCAAGATGGCAATCATCAGCTCGACCAGACTGATGCCGCGCTGGCGACGCATTAATGAGTGCGTATTCATAGGCTGAAGTCCATCACGAAGGTCTGCAGGGCCGGACCGTCGTCCGCCGCCATGTCCTGACGCCGGTCATCAAGCCAGCGCACCTGAATGCTGTAACGACTGCCGTTGCGGCGAATCTGACCATCCCCCAGCGGCAGCGTCATGACCGCCGCCGGCATGATGTTGGCGCAGTTGGCGTGGGCCGCATAGGTGCCCATAGAACACTTCCACTGCGCCAGATCGAAGGTCGCCATGGTGGACGGCGAGCAATTGGCCGCCGCCTGCATGCAGTTGGTTGGCGCTGGCGGCGCCGCGGCAAAATCGATGGCGTAGGTCACATTGGGGTTGGCGCGTACCCGATCGGCCAGATCGTAGGCCAGCTGCGCCGCCAGGTTCTTGTTCAGCGCACTGGCGTTACCCTGAACGCCGAATACCTGCAGGCCGGCAATCCCCATCAGGCCGATCGCCAGCACCAGCATCGCCACCAGCACCTCGATCAGGGTGAACCCGCAGGACTGCCTCCGTGAATACTTCATCTCGATCACGCTCCCTTATGGACAGACGATCCGCGCCCAGGCCGGACGCCCGGTATTGCCGATACGCACCTCAAACCCTTCGCTGCCCGAGGCGGCACAGATCTGAAAGACCCGATCGGCGGCCAGTGCGCCCGCCTGCAGGGGCAAAAAGCCCTGATTGGTAAATTCGATCGCGGCAAAGGCGGTGGTGGTAACCAGGCCGATGCTGCCATCCATCCCTTCGATACGTCGCAGCACCGTACCGCTGCAGTCCGCCGGCGTGCCTTCGGCGACACACCAGCCGTCCGCCCAGTCGGCACCGGCACGCACCAGACTGACGCTACGGTTGCGCGTTACCGCCGCCGTACGTGCCAGATTGATCGAACCGACCAGTTTTGCCACACCGTTCTCGAGCTGGGTATTGACCAGAAACTGGCGAAAACTCGGAGCGGCCAGCCCAATCAGAATGGCCGCAACCGCCAGCGTGATCATCAGTTCGATGAGGCTGAATCCTCGATTACTCGCACGCATCGGCTCAGTCCCATTGCTGCTCGGTGGCACTGTAACCACCGCTGTTATCGGCATCCCAGCGGCGGGTGCCATCCGAGAGGAGCTGCAGGGCGCCATCACCGACCTGACCGCCCACCGGGGTCGCAGTCAGGGTGTAGCTCTGGCCATCGGCAGCGACCGCGATCGCCAGGTTGTATCGGGCCGATGCGGCCGGGCCATCGGCCGGTGAATGGCCGCTATAGAGCGCCGTGGTCGCCCCGGTGTAAGTCATCGCGCCGGCGCGGGTGGTGTAGTAGCGCTCGGCCGCCTGAGCCAGCGCCACCAGATCGGCCTTGGCCGTGCTGCGGTACGTGCGACGGACATGATCCTGATAGGAGGGATAGGCGATCGCCGCCAGAATGCCGACGATTGCCACGGCAATCATCAGCTCGATCAGGGTAAACCCCCGGTTTGCTCGCACGTTCAAGGAAGACTCCCGCATCATCGACACCAAATAACCACTTATATTCATACAGAGTATAAAAATCCGAGCCGGCGGGTCTGACTCGATTCTGACAAGCGGTACAGCTCTTGGGACCAAACGTAGCCAGCGGTGACAAACTGTCGACCGCCGCACAGCTTTTTCTGACATAAAAAAGGCACAACCCACACCCTCGGGTTGTACCGCTGGAACGCGCTTTTTTATGCCGTTGTGCTATGGTCGACGGCACTGAAGATCAAGGACGCCCCCATGACAGACAACTCTCCGCTCGCCCTCTACCGTCGGCTGGATGCCTGGCTCTGGCGCGACTGTGATCAGGCACCGCTGGCGGTGCGGATACCGCTTCGCCTGATGCGGATCGCCTATGCCGTAATGCGCGATCTGGCCAACGGCCAGCTCAGCCTTCGGGCCATGAGCCTGGTGTACACCACGCTGATCTCGCTGGTGCCGCTGCTGGCGCTGAGTTTTTCCGTGCTCAAGGGGTTCGGGGTGCACAACCAGATCGAGCCGGCACTGCTGAAGCTGCTCGAACCGCTCGGCGACAAGCGCTTTGATGTGGTCAGCAACCTGATCGGCTTTGTCGACAACATCAAGGTCGGGGTACTGGGTGCGGTCGGTCTGGCGCTGTTGATCTACTCGGTCATCGCCATGATGCAGAAGATCGAAGGCTCCTTTAACTACACCTGGCAGATCAAGCGCGGACGCAGTTTTTCGCAACGCTTCAGCGACTACCTGAGCGTGATCCTCACCGGGCCGCTGCTGATTTTTCTCTCCATCGGTATCACCGCCACCGTGCGCAGTCATGTGGCGATCGAATACCTCGCCAGCCTGCCCGGTCTCAGTCAGCTGCTGGCCTGGCTCGGCATTCTGATTCCCTATCTGCTGATGGCCGCGGCCTTTGCCTTTATCTACTTCTTTATTCCCAACACGCGGGTACGGATCGGCTCTGCCTTTGTCGGCGGTCTGGTCACGGCCATTGCCTGGAAGCTGATGGGCTGGCTGTTCGCGCTCTTTATTGCCGGCTCGAGCAACCAGACTGCGATCTACTCGGCCTTTGCCTCGGCCATTCTGCTGATGGTCTGGCTCTACCTCGGCTGGCTGATGCTGCTGGTCGGCGCCAGCATCGCCTTCTATCACCAGAATCCGCAGAACCTCAGGGTGCGCAAGGATCAGGTCCAGATCAGTGCGGCGGCCGAAGAAACCCTGCTGCTGACCATCAGCCTGCTGGTGGCCGAGCGCTTTGCCAGAGGGGAGCCCGGCTACAGTCTGGACGAACTCGGCCAGCGCCTGCAGTTGCCGCGCGACTGGATTCTCGACGGCATCGACAAGCTGGAAGCAGCCGGATTTCTCCTGCGCACGCAACAAACGCCGATGCGCCTGGTGCCGGCACGGCCGCTGGAGCAGCTGAGCCCGCTGGAAATCAGCCGCGCCCTGCGCACACAGCCTGAGACCACCGCCGTGCACCTGCCCGACTGCTCAGCCAGCCGCGCCGCGCAGCAGTGGCTGCAGGAGCGCCAGCAGCTGGCCGATCAGCATCTTGGTGCCATCAGCTATGCCGCGCTGATCACGCAGACGGACGCAAGCGCTCGGCGAGGTTAAAAAGCCCCAGACTGTTGGCCAGCAGCTGCGCAGCGAGGGGCTCGGGTGCTTCGCCGCGCAGGCGCGCCAGCGCCGCCAGAATCTTCGGCACCTGCACCGGGCTGTTGTCGCCGCGCGCGCACCAGGACGGCGCCATATCCGGCGCGTCGGTTTCCAGCACCAGTGCGCTCGCTGGCAATGTCTTGAGCATGGCCCGCAGGCGCGTCGCCCGGGCATGGGTAAAGGCACCACCGACGCCGAGCAAAAAGCCCTGCTGCAGGTACTGTTGCCCCTGCTGCTCCGAGCCACTGAAGGCATGGACAATCCCGCGCAGGCGCGGCCGTTTGCGTAGCTCGCTCAGCACCTGATCGTGCGCCTTGCGCACATGCAACAGCACCGGCAGCGCGCACTGCTGGGCCAGATCCAGCTGCGCCTTGAACAGGGTCTGCTGCATTTGCCAATGACCGATACCGGGCCACGCATCAAGGCCGATTTCGCCGATAGCGATCACTCGCTTACCGGCCTGATCGAGCGATCGTTCCAGCTCTGCCAGGTCCGCCCGCTCCCGGTGTTCACCCGCAAAGCACGGATGCAGCCCCAGCGCGGCCCAAAGCTCCAGAGGAGCCGGCGTTTCGGTCAGCGCCAGCAGCGCAGGCCAGTCACAGGAGCGTACCCCCGGACTCAGCAGATGGCGCAATCCCGCCTCGGCAGCCTCCTCGATCAGCACCTCGCGTCGTGGCGCAAAGACGGCAAAATCCAGATGACAGTGGGTATCAAAGAACTGCATAACCGCCCCCGCATACCGTGGTGCACCTGCGACAACTTGTCACAGGCCGATTGTTTTTAAAGTCCATATAATGCCTAGCACCCTGTTACCGATTCTGCTGCCGCATGACTGCCCACACCCGTTTTGGCCCCATTCTGTACCGTCTGGCCCTGATCAATGGCGTGCTGTTGCTGCTGGCCCTGATCCTGCTGGCACCTCGCTGGCTGGCGCCGCAGCAGGATGATGCACGCATCTACCTGGAGCACTGCCAGCTGACGATGCAGCCCTGCCGTATCCGGCTCGATGGCGATCGCAGCCTGGAGCTCAGTCTCGACAGCCAGGCGCTGCGTCCGCCGCAGAAGATCCGTATCCGCGTCATCCTGAGTGAACCCGCCTCTGCGCTGTCCTGGCAGTTCAACGGCCGCGACATGCCGATGTATCTGCCCTGGGAGCCGATGCAGCAGGTCCGCACGAATGAGTATGTACTGACTACGCAGCTCGCACTCTGTATTACCGATCCAAACATGGTCTGGCAGGGCTGGCTGCAACTCGATGGCGACCGTGGGTCCGAACAGGTGCGGATCGATCTTATCAACGCACCCGCCCATTCTGCTCTCTAGAGACCTGTCATGAAAAAAATCGTGCTGCCCATACTCTGTGCCCTGTCCCTGCTGATCGGGCTTGTCATCGCCTGGCAGTGGTCCATCGCCAGGGCTCCAGCCGCTGCAAACGCCGCCACACCGGTACAGGTGGGCGAACAGGCGCCGGATTTTATCCTCGACAGTGCCGATGGCCCCGTACAGCTCAGCAAGCTGAGCGGGGGCCGTATCCTGTTTTTCGGCTTCAGACATTGCCCGGATGTCTGCCCGACCGGTCGGG
>CAYWUD010000084.1:0-8812 GCA_964461355.1 uncultured Pseudomonadales bacterium
CAGGCTATTGTCGAGCGCCTGCTTGCTGATACCGCTGCGCCGCGCCGCTGCTTCTTCAAGCTCCGGGCGCAGTACCAGCACCCGATTGCGCCAGGAGTGACGTACGCTGGTCGCCCCCGGTTCGGCTCTGAAGACCGCCTCGGCCTCGGCCGCCAGCCGGCGCAGCACGTCCGGGTCCTCGCCGTAGAAACGCGCCTCGATCTCGGCCGCCGGCGCCGGACCGTTCTGCATGCGTTTGATGCGGTACTCGAGATTGCCGAACTCTTCGTTCAGGGTCCGCTCCAGCGGATCGAGCAGCGCATCGATCGCCTCCAGGTTCTCGGCCCGCACCAGCAGCTGGCTGTAACTGCTGTAGCGTTTTTCCGGGGCGTAAGGCAGTACAAAGCGCTGGGCGCCACGACCGGCCACCGCCGTCACCTGACTCACCCCCGGCAGCGCCGCCACCGCGCGCTCCAGACGTGCCATTTCGGCCTCGGTCGCGCGGATATCGGCGCCTTCGGGCAGCCAGGTATCGACAAAGAAGATCGGCGTATTGGAGGCGGGGAAAAACTGGTTTTTCACCTGGGTAAAACCGACCAGCGTCAGCGCCAGTGTCAGCGCGGTGATGCCCAGTGTCAGCAGGCGATGGCGCAGAACCCAGTCGAGCGCACCGCGGTAGATCACGAACAGCGCGCCACGGTAGGGATCAACGTCGGCGTCGGCCGCCTCCGGCGGCAGCTCCTTGAACAGCAGGTGACAGAAGAACGGTGTCAGGGTGATCGCCGTCAGCCAGCTCAGCAGCAGGGAGATCAGCAGCACCCAGAACAGCGAGCCGGCGAACTCGCCCGAAGCATCTTCGGACAGGCCGATAGGCGCGAAGGCGATCACCGCAATCAGGGTCGCCCCCAGCAGCGGCCACTGGTTCTGTGCTACCACCTGACGCGCCGCCGCGAGACGGGTCTGGCCGCGCTGCAGCCCGACCAGCATCCCCTCGGTAATCACGATGGCGTTATCGACCAGCATCCCCAGGGCGATGATCAGCGCCCCCAGAGAGATCTTCTGCAGCTCGATCGCCATCAGCTGCATGATGATAAAGGTGCCCAGAATGGTCAGCAGCAGCACCGCGCCCATCAACAGGCCCGAGCGCCGGCCCATCGCCACCAGCAGCACCAGAATCACGATCACCACCGCCGCGATCAGATTCACGAGAAAGTCGGCGGTTGCCGCCTCGACCACCTGTGGCTGGTTGTAGACCGTGGTCAGCTGCATCCCCAGCGGCTGCTGGGCGGTCAGTTCGGCCAGACGCGCTTCGATCGCCTGACCTACGGCCACCACGTTCACGCCGCCGCTGAAGGAGATGCCCAGCGAAATCGCCGGATCACCGTCGGAGTGATAGATCGTCCCGGGGCGTTCGGCAAAGCTGCGATAGACCCGCGCGATATCACCGAGCCTGACCACCTGCGCACTGCCGGGCGGACTGATGATCATCTGTTCGAGTTCGGCCACCGAGGCAAACTCGCCGGTCGGATGGATTCTGAGCGCCTGCCCCTGGGTGAACACCGCCCCGGCATTGGAGACCAGATTCTGATTCTGCATCAGTCCGAACACCCATTCGGGCGAGATCCCCAGCGCATTCAGACGCGCCTGAGCCATTTCCACCACCACCTGTTCGCTGCGCGTGCCGGCCAGAGAGACCTTGCGCACCCCCGGCACCAGCACCAGTTCGCGGCGCAGCAGATCGGCAAAGTCCTCGAGCTCGCGGTAGCTGTAATCGGGACCGGTGATATTGAGCAGAATGCCGAACACATCGCTGTAGTCATCGATCACCTGCGACGCCGCCACCCCCGGCGGCAGCGTGCCCTGGGCATCACTGATCTTGCGTCGGAGCTCGTCCCACACCTGCGGCAGGTCGTGCTTGTCGTAGCGGTCGACCATTTCCACCATGATCTGCGACAGCCCGGCGCTGCTGATCGACTCGATATGGTCGATGCCGTAGGTCATCTGCTGGATCGCATCCTCCAGCGGCAGGGTGACTTCCTCTTCAACCTGTTCCGGGGACGCGCCGGGATAGGCGGTGATCACCATCGCCTGCTTGATGGTGAACTCCGGAAACTCCAGCTGCCCGAGCTCGAGAAAGGACAGTGCCCCGCCGCAGAGCAGCAGCACAACAAAGAGCCAACTGATGACCCGCTGACGAATGGCATAATCAGCCAGATTCATTGGTTTCTCCCGCGCATCAACATCCCACAGACCGCCCACGGCGCCTTGTTCAGGCAGCACGGACGCACGGCATAAGCGACCAGACGCATCGTTCAGAGCCCCCGTTCACGGCGCAGCGGGCGTACCTTCTGCCCCGGAGTCAGCTGACTCAGGCCCGACAGCACCAGCTGATCGCCCGGCGCCAGACCGCTGCGCACCTCGATACCGGCATCGGTCACGGCACCGAGTGCAACGGTAACCGGCTGGACCGAGGCACTGGCCGGATCAAAACGCCACACGCGCGCCTGACCGTCGCGCTCCTCCAGTGCGGCCAGCGGAATCAGCTGGTAGGCGCTGCCCGGTGCGCGGCCCAGAACCGCCAGATCCAGAGTGACCGTCGCCGCCATGCCGGGGAGCAGGGTGAAGGTCTGCGGCGCGGTCAGGGTAAAAACCGTGCGGTAGGACTGGGTGCCGGCAGCGGCCTGGGTCGCCTGCTCCTTGAAGCGCAGGCCATGGGTCTGATCGGGCTCGGCGGCGAAACGGGCCTCGGGCCGGTACTCGGCCCAGCGCACCGGATCGATCCGGCTGATGATCGCCTCGGGCAGTTCCACGGCAATATCGAGTTCATGATCGGCCTGCAGCAGCAGCACCGTCTGTTGTGCCTGCAGATACTGGAAGTTTTCCACCGACTTACGCGCAATGCGCCCGGCAAAGGGGGCGCGCAGCTCGGTATAGGCCAGCTGATCCTGCGCCAGCTTCAGCGCCGCTTCAGCCGAACGGTAGGCCGCGCGCGCGGCATCCAGCTCGGCTTCGGAACTGACCCGTTTCGCGCGAAGCGCGCGAATCCGCTGATAGTCGATGCGCTTGATCTCGTAACCGGCCTCGCGATCGGCCAGCTGGTTGCGGTAATCGCGCTGATCAAGCCGCGCCAGCAGCTGCCCCGGTTCGACCCGATCGCCCTCCTGAACCGGCAGCGCCTCGAGCTGCCCCGGCACTCGGAAGGAGATCTGCACCTCGCTGCTGGCTTCAACCTGACCGGGCAGACTGATCAGCTGAGCGCGCTGGGGATCACCCAGCGTCAGCAGCTTGACCGGTCGAGCGGGCGCCGCTGCCACCGCGTCCTCGGACGGCGCAGTATCCTGCAGCTGGCAGGCGGCGATCAGCACCACCAGCAACACAGCACCAGCCAGCGCACAGTGGCGCGCACGCTGGCGCAGCAAAAGAAGCAATCGATTCATCGGTATCACCTTCGGTATGCAGCGGATGGGCAGACCTCGACGGTATCGGGGCAGCGGTCGGGCAAAATGAAGCGCGAATCTTATCCGAATATTATTCGTTTTTGTACAAAAAAAGGGCCATCCGCGCGGGATGACCTCCTCCTCAGCGCTGTACCAGCTGCTCGGCAAGCGGCTGCAGGCGCACGATGATGGCCGCCGGATCCTCGCTCTGCCAGCCAAAGCCGCGCAGCATGCTGACCCAGCAGGCGTAGACCGCCGTCAGCCGCCGCTGCTCGGTCAGAAAACTGCGCTGGCCCGACTCGCAGACCTGCCGAAAACCGATAAACAGCCCCCAGAGCGCCGCCTCCATCAGCCGCACCCACTCCTCGGGCGAACAGCCACAGCCGGGCTGGCGATCGAGACTGCCATCGGCACAGGCCTGCTCCAGCTCGCGGTAGACCCGCTGCCCGAAACGGTTGCTGAGCTCGACCTGCTGGGCATGGCGCGCCGGTGAGGCACGGCGCCAGACCGACGGGCTCATCGACAGGTGCACCAGCTCATCGGCGGTCGGATTGCCGTCGACACAGGTCCAGGCGACCAGCCCCATCAGCAGCAGGCGCTCAAGGGGAGGCAGCGGCGCGTCCAGTGCCTGCCCCAGGGTATTGAGAATCTGCTCCTCGACCTCGATCGCACAGGCCACCAGCAGATCTTCCTTGCTGGAGAAGTGTGAATAGATGGTGCCCATCGAGTAGCCGCTGGCCTTGGCCACATCGGACATGCGTACGGCGAGAAAACCCTGCTCCTGCATCAGCACCGTGGCCGCCTGACAGATCTCCCGTTCACGCTGGGCGCGTTTGTGCTGTTTGTCCATCGGGCCTCCAAAACTGCAGTTCGCAAGCATCATAGGCACTGGGCCGGCAAATGCAATTGCCCCCGAAACCCACGCAGCGGTCGTCCTCATCCTCGGCTGCTGCGCCCTATACTCAAACGAAGGCGACATTGTACTCACCATTCTTCGCGTCGTTCGGGGCTGCATATGCATCTGGCACAGGAGATCAAGCCGCTCAAACCCCTGCATACCCAGCTGGTTCTGCTGGGCATGTTTCTGGTGTTCGGCCTGACCATCGCTCTGGTGTCGTTCTTTTTCAGCAGTTACCTGCACACCAAGGCGCTGCGCAACGAGATCAGTGCCGACGCCTACCTCGAACTGCAGCACAAGCAGCAGCTCTTGCGCCGCACCGCCGACCAGCAGATCAGCACGCTGCTGGCGGCCCGCAACTGCGGCTTTTTCACCGCCTTCCTCGAGCAGCCGCAGCGCGAACTGCTGCGCCAGCAGGCCGAAACCTGTTTTCTGGCCGTGGCCAATGCCCAGCAGGAGGTTCTGAAGCTGCGTTATATCGATGCCTCCGGCATGGAGCGCATCCGCATCAGCAAGACCGGTGCCGCCAGCCCCGGTTATGCGGTCGACACCACCGAACTGCAGAATCAGAGCAGCCGCTACTACAGCCAGCAACTCGCCCAGGTGCCCGATCAGCAGATCTGGTATTCGGCGCTCGATCTGGACATGGATCACGGGCAGATCAGCCACCCGCTGACGCCGGTGCTGCGCCTCGCTACGCCGTTATACCGCGAGGGGCAGTATCAGGGCTTCGTGATCCTCAGTCTGCTGATGGAGCGCACGCTGGAAGAGCTGCTGGCCTCGCGCCTCTTCGATGTCATGCTCAGCAACGGCGAAGGCCACGTACTGGTGCGCAGCAGCGGGCCGAACAACCGTATCGATGCGGTCTGGTCCGGCTATCTGGGCAGCTCGCTGAAACTGCAGCAGCTCTGGCCCGATATCGCCCACAAGGCGCTCAACGCGCGCATCCCGCTGGAGGAGCACGACCGCTTCAGCCTGTCGCTGGCCGAGGCGCTGCCCAACCGCCAGCAGCTGCTGCTGCTGCTCGAACCCAAGCCGGGCGAACTGCTGCAGCTGCAGAGTCAGGAGCAGAAATACCTGTTTCTGGTCACGCTGGCGATCATCCTCTGCTCGCTGGTGCTGGGGGTCAGTTTTACCAGCATGCTGCTGCACCTGAACCGGCGCCTGCTGGAAACCCAGAACGAGCTGGCGCAGCAGATGGATCTGGTCGATCGCTATGTGCCGATCTCGCGCACCGACCTCAAGGGACAGATCGTCTCGGCCAGCCTCGCCTATTACCGTCTGACCGGCTACAGCGCCCAGGAGCTGATCGGCCGTTCGCACAGCATCCTGCGCCACCCGGACACGCCCGAAAGCCTGTATGCCGAACTCTGGCACAGCCTCAAGAACGCCAAGGTGTGGAGCGGCGAGATCAAGAACAAGCGCCGTGACGGCCTGCCGCTGTGGCTGCATATGCAGATCACGCCCGATTACGATCTGGAGCAGAACGTGACCGGCTTTACCGCCATCTGCCAGGATATCAGCGCACAGAAACTGCTCGAGCAGCAGGCGCTGACCGACCCGCTGACCGGCCTCTACAACCGTCGCCATTTCGATGCCACCTTCGCCCGCGAACTGGCGCGCTGCGTGCGCGAGGGACTGAGCCTTGGCCTGGCCCTGATCGATGCCGACCACTTCAAGCAGTACAACGATCAGTTCGGTCACGATGCCGGCGATCAGGTGCTCAAGGCGATCGCCCAGACCCTGAGCGAAGGGCTGCAACGCGCCACCGACTTTGCCTTCCGCATCGGCGGCGAGGAGTTCGCCATCATCTTCTCCGGCCTCAATGCCAAGCAGGCCGAACACCTGATCGAGATTATCCGCCGCGATCTGGCGCGCCAGAAGATCCCCCATCCGAGCAACCAGCCCCACGGCGTGATCAGCATTTCGGTCGGCATCAGCATTCAGCGCCCGGACCGCGCGACCCGCCAGTTCGACCTGTTCGATCGTGCCGATCGCGCCCTCTATCGGGCCAAGGAAAGCGGCCGCGACCGCATCTGTTTTGACCTCGACGATGAGCGTGCAGAAGGCGACGCGGCACAGGAACCGAAGGCGCCGCCCTGAGCCCTGAAGCCACAGAAGACTTGCCCTACCCGGGTGGTCTTGACTACTTTTCCTAGCGGCATTCATGGAGTACCGGCACAGACCGGAACAGTGCCCTTGCCCACACAGGATCGTGCCATGTACAAATCGTTGCTTGCCCTACTGCTGGGCCTGTTCGCCCTGCCGCTGGCCGCCGATGAGCGCCCGCTGACGATGGCGTTCAATCCGCGCCCGCCGTACCACTACTTTGTCGATACCCAGCCGATCCCCCAGGGCATGATGGCCGATATCCTGATCCGGGTGCTGTACGACGCCAACCTGCGCGTCGAGTTTGTCGAGATGCCGGGCCACCGCATCATGGCCGAAACGCAGAAGGGCTGGCCGTTCTGCTCCTTCACCTGGTTTCAGAATCGCGAACGCAGCCGCTTTGCCAAGTTCACCCTGCCGCTGTGGAAGGATGCCCCCTTCGTGCTGGTCACGCTGAAGGAAAACTACAAGCGCCTGAGCACCTACGAACGCCTGGGTCAGCTGCTGCGCTCGGAGGAACTGGTGATCGGCACCAAGGAACCGATCTCCTACGGCAGCTATGTCGACCAGCTTCTGGCCAATCCCAGCAACCGTGCGCGCGTCGAGTCGATCCCGACCTCGCAGCTGAAAATCATCCAGCTGCTCGATAACGGCCGCTTCGACGCCGTCATTCTGACTCCGGAAGAAGCCCCGGGGCTGTTTCGCGAAGCCCATGTCGACTTCAACCGCTATGTCAGCGTCGATTACCGCGACATCCCCGAGGGCGATCATCGCCGCATCATGTGCAGCAAGGGCGTCAGCGACCAGACCATCGAACGCCTGAACGCCTCGATCCGCAAGCTCGCGCCCCAGGGGGCTCTGCCGTAAGCCCTAACAGGGCGTATTGTCCTGCGATAGGCTCACTTCGGCGCAGCACGGGCTGTTTCGTACCGCCACGCCGATTACGGCCATATCCCCGCGGGCGATCATCGCCGCATCCAAGGCAACAAGGTCCTGGCGGCCAGAGCCTCGAACGCCCGCGTGCCTCGATCCGAAAGAGCGCCCCGAGGAGGCCTGGCCGCAAACCCTAACAGGGCATCGACCGACGCCGATTTTCCTCCACAGACCGCCAAGGCAAGCAGAGGTGAGCTGTTCCTACACTTTTTTGTACCGCTACAGAGACGGACAAGGAGTGTCAGATGCTCAGGTTCCAACTGAAGATCCCGCAAAAAGTGCTGCTCGTCACCCTGGTGTCGGTGGTCAGTATCAGCCTGCTGTTCATGACCGCCACCCGGATCGGTCTCGATACGCTGAAGGCAGAGGTACTCGGCAGCACCGAACACCAGCTGACCGAAAGCAACCGCGAAGAGCTGAAAAACTACGTCGATCTCGCCCTCAACTCGATCAGCCACCTGTACGCCAACGCCGGCGCCGATGACGCCGCCGCCAAGGCCCAGGCACAGCAGATCCTCGACAACCTCAGGTACGGCAAGAACGGCTATATCTTCGGCTACAGCAAGGACGGCGCGCTGATCTTTGGTGGCAACAGCACCAATCAGGGACGCAGCTACTGGGACCTTAAGGATCCCAACGGCGTCTACGTGATCCGCGAGCTGATCGAGCAGGGCCAGAAGGGCGGCGGTTACGTCGAATACGCCTGGTCCAAACCCGGCAGCGACCAGCCGGTCAGCAAACTCTCCTACGCCGTCTACCTCGACAAGTGGGGCTGGATGATCGGCACCGGCTTCTATATCGATAGTGTCGAAGCGCAGATCGGTGCCCTGGATCACAGCTTTGCCGCCCAGCTCAGCACCCTCAATCAGCAGCTTCTGTGGATCGTCCTCGGCGCCCTGCTGCTGATCGGTCTGGCCAGCAGCTGGATCATGCGCCGCACCCTGCATCCGCTGCGCGCCCTCACCGGTCTGGTGACTCGGGTCGCCCAGGGCGATCTCACCGAGCGCCTGAAGATCTACAGCCACGACGAGATCAGCGAACTGGGCAAGGGGTTCAACCTCTTTCTCGATGAAACCCACCAGTTCATGCAGGACGCCCATCAGGCCGCCAATTCCCTGCGCGATACCACCGATATCGCCGCCACCCTGGCTGACCAGAACCGCAGCCACTTCGAGCAGCAGAAGCAGGAGACCGATCTGGTGGTGTCCGCGGTCGAGCAGATGAACGCCACCGTGCGCGATGTCTCCAGCCACGCCAGCGAGGCCTCCAGTGCCGCTCAGGCGGTCCGCGATGCCACCCGCAACGCCAGCGATGCCGTGGCCAAGTCAGCGCACTCCGTGCACGAGCTGAGCGATGAGCTCGAGCAGACCACCGGCGCCATGACCCAGCTCAAACAGGATGTCGACAGCATCGTCAGCGTTCTCGACGTGATTCGCGGCATCGCCGAGCAGACCAA
>CAYWUD010000085.1:0-8779 GCA_964461355.1 uncultured Pseudomonadales bacterium
AGGCGCTGGCCTCTGATACCGAGGAACAGGACTTCTATCGCGGCAAATTGGAGACGGCGCGCTTTTTCTATCAACGTATTCTGCCCCGGGCCGATCTGCATCTGAACCTGATTCGAAGTGGTGCCAGTAATTTGATGACAATCGACTCTGCGCAATTAGGGCCTGAACTTTAAGTGCTTGCCCTTAGCTCTGGATGGATAAAAAAACCGGCTGTATGGCCGGTTTTTTTATATCCGGCTAGCGGCCTTTACAAGGCTGATAAACGAATTATGACGACTTTCTCGGGCGTTTTTTGGCGTGTTTTTAGCTGCTCGATCGCCACTGTCTGGGTACAAAAATTTCCATCAATGCCCGTAGTTACTGTGGGTTTTGGCCTGGCGTGCTGAAATAATGTTTTGTATGCACACAAAGCATGGTATGGTTGAGCGGTTTGCTGGGACACTGCACGTTTAATGACGGCCTTGGACCCATCCGGGTCTTATGCAGGCGCTCACCTCAGTTATCGATGCCCTTCTCAAGCCGCATTTTTAAGCGGGCGGCGTCGTGCACCCTGAATAAATAGCGCCGTTCGTCGTTGTCCTATTAATACGCTGGAGATTGATTAAGGAAATTCATTTTTATGTGAGCGGATGTAATCGGCTTGTATAAATCTGTGTGGACTTATTTAGGAACTGATATGGGGAATAAATCTGTGAATCGTTGGTCCGTTGTATTTGGCGCGGTGCTGCTGCAGCTCTGCCTGGGGGCGATCTACTCCTGGAGTCTGTTCAACCAGCCGCTGATGGATAAATTTGGCTGGAGCAGCAGTGAAGTGGTGATGACCTTCTCTATCGCCATCTTCTGTTTTGCCGCCTCTACCCTGATTTCGGGTCGTCTGCAGGACCGCATCGGGCCGAAGAAAGTGGCGATGATCGGTGGTCTGCTGTACGGCGGCGGTCTGCTGCTGGCGTCTCAGGCTGAAAGCCTGGGTATGCTCTACTTCGCTTATGGCGTACTGGCCGGTGCCGGCGTCGGTTTTGCCTATGTGTGCCCGCTGGCCACCTGTGTGAAATGGTTCCCGGAAAAGAAAGGTCTGATCAACGGTATTGCCGTGGGCGCCTTCGGTCTGGGTGCACTGGTGTTCAAATCGGTGATCGTATACCTGCTCGAAACCGTCGGCGTGTCCGATGCCTTCCTGTATCTCGGTCTGATCTACGCTGTGCTGGTGCTGATCGGCGCGCAGTTCCTGCGGGTGCCGGAAGCCAAGACTGCCGGTAGCCAGGTGACCGCTGCGATCGAGATGAAGCCGGGCGAGATGATCCGAACTTCTGCCTTCCGTCTGCTGTGGCCGATCTACCTGTTCGGCTGCATCAGTGGTCTGCTGGTGATCGGTCTGGCGAAGGATATCGGTATCGAGCTGGCGGGTCTGGAGCCGGCCGTGGCCGCCGAAGCCGTGGGCGTGATCGCGCTGTTCAACGCCGGTGGCCGTCTGGCCTGGGGCGTACTGTCCGACAAGTTCGGCCGTCTGCGCATGTTGCTGGCGATGTGTGTGCTGACCGCCTCCAGCATGCTGGTGCTGGCCTTTGTGCCGATGAGCTTCGTGGTCTTCTTTGCTGCGCTGGCTGCGGTGTCCTTCTGCTTCGGTGGATTCCTGGCGCTGTTCCCGACCATCATCGGTGAATTCTTCGGCACCCGGAACCTCGGTGGCAACTACGGTATCGTCTATCAGGCCTACGGTGTGGCGGCGCTCGCCGGTCCGTTCATCATTGCGGCGGTCGGTGATCTGCACAGCACCTTCATGATCGCCGGTGCTCTGGCGATTATCGGTGCCGTACTGACCCTCAAGGTGCGTGTACCTGAGGCGCCGGAGCCGAGCCTGCGCGTCGAGCAGGCAACCGCCTGATCCCGGCCCTTGCGTGAAAAACCCCGCCTCGGCGGGGTTTTTTCGTTCACGCAGGCTCAAGCTCCGCGCTACTATTAGCGCCAGAACAATCTTGGGAGCCAAACATGCAGGATGTGATCGACCTCTTGCGCGACAAGAGTGAAGAGGTGCCGGTGCCGCTGGAGCTGCCGGACGAGGATCAGCTGGTCACGGTTGCCGAGGAGCTGCTGCTGCCGCTGCCCGATGAGCTCAAGCAGTTCCTGCTCGAGGTCAGCGATGTGATCTGTGGTCATCTGGAACCGGTCACCGCCGCCGACCCCGGTGCCCATACCTATCTGCCGGAAGTGGCCGCCGAGTGCTGGGATCGTGGCCTGCCGCGCTATCTGATTCCGATCTGCGTCGATGAGCAGGAGGATCAGATCTACTGCATCGAACCCGGTGGTGTGGTCAAGGTCTGGCGTGATGGCGAACTTGACCTCGATCTTGAGTGGGAGTCGATCTGGGACTGGGCCGAGGAGGTCTGGCTGGACAGCTAGGTTGCCCCCGTCGCTCACGCAAGTCCGAGCCAATCGGGCAGGTCAGAAAGCCCCGGCAGCAGCCGGGGCTTTCTTTTGGGCCGGTGTTCATCGCCGGCGCGGTATTTGCCGGTCTGTACCAGCAGGGCATCGAGTCCTGCGTTCTGTGCGGCTTCCACATCCGCCTGCCAGTCATCGCCGACCATCAGTGCCTGGTCGGGAGCGCAGGGGATCGAGTCGAGGACCTGATGGAAAAAGCCGGCCGCCGGTTTGCCCAGCACGCGTGCGCGCGTCTCGGCGGCATAGCTCAGGGCGTGCACAAAGGCGCCGGCATCCAGTTGCAGGGCGTCCTGGGAGCGGAAGTAGCGGTTATCCCCCAGGGCGATCAGCTCGGCGCCGGTCATCAGATACTGAAAGGCACGATTGAGGCGCGCGTAATCGAAGCGTTCGGCGGCATCACCGATCACCACCGCATCGGGCGGATCGCCCACCAGGGGCGCAAATTCGGCATCGAGTGCCGGGTGTACCAGCGCATAGACCTTGAGCTGATGGGCGCGGAGATAAGTCAGGGTTGCCCCGGCGGCGGTAAACAGCTGCTCGGGTCTGATCGCGAAGCCCAGCCCCTGTAGATGCGCCAGCAGGCGGGCCGCACTCTGACGTGAACTGTTGGTAATAAAACGCAGCGCCAGGGGGCTGCGTTGCAGTCTGGCGATGGCCTCCACGGCGCCGGGCAGGGCGCTCTCATCGATATAGAGTACGCCGCTGAGATCGAGCAGCAGGGCCTGATAGCGCATGGCGATGTCCTCGGAGGTTACCCCTTCAGTGTAGAAAGCGGTGCGTCCGAGGGCTCAGGCGGCGTCAGTGGCGCTCCGGCTGCACTGGTAGATGCGGTAGATCAGCGGCAGCATGTAGGCCAGCAGCAGGGCGTTGGCCAGCGGTTCGAGCAGCAGAATCAGCCCCGGCGGGGTATCAGCAGCCGGTGCCAGTGCTGTGCGCAAGAGCTCCAGCAGCCAGATGCCCACCAGCAGGGCGGTAAAGGCGGGCAGCAGGGCGCGGTGTTCACGCAGAGCGCGGCGGCCGCTGGCCTTGAGCGCCGCAACCGGAGACAGGCCGTTGAGCACCAGTTCGATTTCGGCGAACAGGAAGCAGTACATCAGGAACAGTCCGGGCAGAATCAGCGCCAGACCGAAGATGATCAGGCAGTTGCTGAGCAGTCCCAGCAGCACGATGGGGCCAAAGCGGCCCAGCGCATCGAGGAAGCAGCGGCCGATCGCGGCCGGGGCCGCGCTGTTCTGGCTGTGGATATACAGCAGTGCGGCCGCGGTGGCGAGGCTGGTCAGCAGCGTCTCGAGCAGCAGCAGGTGCAGCGGATTTTGCCAGAACGCCCCCCCGAGGCGCGGCAGCCAGCTCATGGGCGCGGTAGCCGCGAAAAAACAGAGGGTCAGAGAAAGCAGGTGGCGGCGGAAGAAAAAGCCCGCCTCCTTGAAGCGCAGCAGTGACATCGAATACTCCTTACAGCTCGGTCCAGTATACGGCCAAGTCGCCCCTGACTGGTTGCCCTGAGCCCCATTTGTTAAGCTCGCGCGCGTCTAATTCTGGCGAGAGCGCAGTCATGCAGATCCATTTTGTGCTGGTCGAACCCCAGGTGCCCGAGAATGTCGGTGCCGCCGCCCGGGCCCTGAAGACCATGGGCTTTGAGCGCCTGCGTCTGGTCAACAGCCGCATTCTGCAGGAACCCAGAACCCAGTGGGTCGCCCATGGTTCACGGGAGATTCTGCAGCAGGCCGAGGTGTTTGCGAGCCTCGAAGAGGCGCTGGCCGATATCGATCTGGCCATCGGCACCAGTGCCAAGGCGCGCCACAATACCCGCTATCTGTACAGCCCGGACGAACTCAAGCCGCAGCTGCTGAACTAGGGCGCCAGTGCCGAACGCATCGCCCTGGTGTTCGGGCGCGAGGACCGAGGCCTCAGCGGCGAGGAGCTGGCCCTGTGCGATCTTTTGACCTCGATTCCGATGGCGGTCACCTATCCGTCGCTCAATCTCGGCCAGGCGGTGATGCTCTATGCCTGGGAGCTGTCGCAGGTGCCGGCACAGGCCAAGGCGGCGCCGCGCGCCGCACTCGACGGCCAGCTCAGGGCCTTGCGCCCGCGTGTTGCCAGGCTGATGGCCGCGCTCGATGTGCCCGCCGAGAGCAAGCTGCACCGCTGGGCCGACGAGCGCCTCGGCGTGCTGGCGGAAAAGGATATCCATTTTCTGCACAGCCTCTGCAGCGATCTCGAGCGCGCCCTCGACAAGGAGTGATCAGCGATACAGCCAGCGTGACAGCAGGCGGCTGAGGCGCGGTACCAGGTGGTAGGTCATCAGATAGGTGATGATCAGGCTGCCGACCACGTAGTAGACCGCCTCGTTGTAGTAGCCGATATAGGGCGCCAGTTGCGCCAGCGCATGGGGCACCAGCCAGGCCAGCGGCATGATCACCGACAGGATCAGCAGATACTGTTTCCACACCTTCGGCTGTGTATCCCAGGTACAGAACCAGAAGTCGATGCCCGCCTGTACCGAGGTCTTCGAGGCGATGATCAGTGGCGCGAGCTCCAGCAGCAGCTGTTTGCGTTCGGCCGAATCGATCCAGCGCTGGAGGTTGGCGTGGCTGTCAAAGCGGACGATGGTCGTATATTTGCGTGATCCCGGGGCCGGACGGATGATCTGTACGCCCAGATGGCCGGGCAGCTTGCGGCACACTTCATCAACCTTGCGCTTCCAGGCTTCGTATTCCAGAACACGACCTTCAGCCACTTCGTTGGTGATGATGTAGGTCACGACCTCGTTCGGATCGGTGGCGGCTTGCTGAGCCATTTTCATTTCCTCTGCAGTCTTGCGGGCCCGTCGCCGGGTGCGGCCCGGCGATAATGCCGCTATTTTCTCTTTAGAACAAATGCATCCCGAGCCGCCCCTGGGGCTGTAGGCGGCTCATGCCGATCGCCCGAAGCGGGCGATGCTCCATCCATACCGTGCCGGCCGTTTCGGCACCTGTTGCTCGATTCTCGGGGTTCGCTATGTCACAGCACCGCATCAAGCATGACTTCCCGCTGCATATTCATATCACCACGCTGTTCGTCCTGCTGATCATCAGTTTCGGCTGTCTGATCAGTTATCTGCAGTATCGCGACAGTTCGCGGCTGATTCTCAAGGCATCTGCGGCCCTGTTCGATCGTGTTGCCGATGAAACCCTGTGGAGCTTTCGCGCGGCGCATCAGGAGGTCGGCGCGCTGGTCGAGCTGCTGGCGCTGTCGCCGCTCAGCCGCGCCGAGACTCTGGACCAGCGCCTGCGCGCGCTGCGCCAGCTGACACTGGTACTGAGCCACAACCGGCAGATCGCCGGTCTGCAGATCGGCTACAAGGACGGTGATTATTTTATCGTGCGCAAGCTCGAGGATGCGGCGCTCAGGGCCACTTTCGAAGCGCCGCCGGGCAGCGCCTTCATGCTCGATCATATCGAGACCGACTCGGGCCGTGCACAGCAGGTCCGGCTGTTCTTCTCCGCGACCCTGGCGCCGCTGGAAACCCGCGAGCTCGGTACGGTCAGCTACGATCCGCGCCAGCGGCCCTGGTTCGAGCAGGCGCTGGGCCAGACCGATACCGTGACCACCGATCCGTACCTGTTCTATTTCATGCGCCAGCTCGGGGTCACGCTGGCGCGCGATACGCCCGACGCCGTGGTCAGTGCCGACATGACCCTGAGCGAGCTCGATCATGCGCTGGCCGAGGTGGACCTGCCGCCGAGTGCCGAACTGCTGCTGATCTCCGCCCGCGGTACCGTGCTGGCCCATCGCGGCCAGGGGGCCAGCAGCGAGACGCTGGTGCAGTTCGATCAGCTCGAGGTGCCGGTGCTGCAGGCGCTGGGCAGTGGCTGGCAGCAGCCGGGCGAGCTGCAGCTGCAGGCTGCAGGGCAGGCGTGGCTCGGGCGTATCAAGTCGCTGCGTCTGAATGATCAGGTCGGCGCACGTCTGGTGATGCTGGTACCGCGCCGTGATCTGCTGGCCGATGCCTATGCCCAGCAGTGGCGCAATCTGCTGGTGACCCTGGGGCTGCTGGCGGCGATGGTGCCGCTGACCTGGTATCTGGCCAACCGCATTGCGGCGCCGCTTCGGGCGCTGGCCGTGGAGGCGCAGCGGATTCAGCGCTTCGATTTTGCCGCCCGGGTGCTGCCCGAGACTCAGGTGGTGGAGATCGCCCAGCTGCAGCAGGCGATCGTGCAGATGAAGCAGACCATCAATCAGTTCCTGCAGCTGACCCATGCGCTGGCCGGCGAACCCGATCTCGAGAAGCTCAAGCATCAGGTGGTGGCCCAGACGCGTCAGGTCAGCGGGGCCGATGCGGCGCTGCTGTGGCTGCTCGATGAGGAGGCCGGTGAACTCTTTGCCGCCAGCGTCAGTATCGAAGGTGTGCCCCACGATCAGGTCGAACTGCCCGAGCGCATGGATGCACAGCGCAGCCTGCAGCAGCTCGAAGACGATCGTCACTTTGTGCTCGAGGCCGCAGCCGCGCCGGATTACCACGCCCTGTTCGGCGTGCTCGAGTGCACGGCGCTGGAGGTCGAGCGGCTGCCGCTCTATAACCGCGCCGGTGAGCCCCTGGGCGTGCTGTATCTGCTCGCGCGCGAAGCAGTGGGTACCGCGGGCAGCGCTGCGGCGGAGCTGCGTCAGAGTTTTGTGCGCGAGCTGTCCGGCTTTGCCGCGATCTCGATCGAAAGCGGGCAGCTGCTGGCCGCTCAGAAAATGCTGCTGGCCTCCTTTATCAGGCTTCTGGCCAGCGCCATCGACGCCAAGAGCCCCTATACCGGCGGGCACTGTCAGCGTGTGCCGGAGCTGTCGAAAATGATTGCCCAGGCCGCCTGCACCAGCGAGCAGCCGGCGTTTGCCGATTACGCGCTCGATGAACAGGGCTGGGAGGCCCTGCATATCGCCAGCTGGCTGCACGATTGCGGCAAGGTGACCACTCCTGAATATGTGGTCGACAAGGCCACCAAGCTCGAAACCCTGTACGACCGCATTCATGAGGTGCGGATGCGCTTTGAGGTGCTCAAGCGCGATGCCGAACTGGCCTACTGGCAGGCGCGGGCCGAGCACCCGCAGGCCGCGGCCGCGGCGCTGAGGCAGCAGCTCGATGAAGAGCTGGCGGCCCTGGATGACGATTTTGCCTTTATTGCCGAGTGCAACCTGGGTGGCGAGTTCATGGCCGAGGCGCGCATTGCACGGCTGCAGCAGATAGCCGGGCGTACCTGGCAGCGGACCCTCGATGATCGTCTGGGTATCTCCCATGAGGAGCTGGCGCGGCGCGGCGATGAGGCGCCGGTCAGGCTGCCGGTCACCGAGTCGCTGCTCGCGGACAAGCCCTGGCACCGGATCGGCCATGACAGCCGCTCGCGGATCGATCCCAACAATCCCTGGGGCTTCAAGCTTGAGGTGCCCCGCGATCAGTACAACCGCGGCGAGCTCTATAACCTCAGCGTGGCCCGTGGCACGCTGACCGAGGAGGAGCGTTACCGCATCAATGATCACATCGTGCAGACGATCATCATGCTCGAGCAGCTGCCCTTCCCGAAACACCTGCGTCAGGTGCCGGAGATTGCCGGCGGCCACCATGAGCGTATCGACGGTACCGGGTATCCGCGGCGTCTGACCGGCGCGCAGATGTCGCTGACGGCACGGATGATCGCCATTGCCGATGTGTTCGAGGCGCTGACCGCCTCCGATCGCCCCTACAAACCGGCGAAAAAGCTCAGCGAGGCGCTCAGGATCATGCAGTTCATGTGTCAGGACGGGCATCTGGATAAGGCGCTGTTCCACCTCTTTCTTGAGCGCGGCATCGCCGAGCAGTATGCCGAGCGCTTTCTCGCCCCCGAGCAGATCGACCCGATCAACCCCGAGGCCTACCGCGTCGGCGTCTGAGCACGACTAACCCCACCGGAGCCTCTGATCTATACCGAGGCTTACCGCGTCGGCGTCTGAGCACGGCGCCGGGCAACGGGTATAATCGCAGCTTTGGTGTTGGCCGGAGCAGGTGCAGTGGATTGGGACGAAGAGGAGTTTCGGCGCTGGCGGGCGCCCTTGCAGGCCGCCCGCCAGCGGCGTCTGGTTTGGTGGCGCGGTTCCCGTGCAGAAGGACTGCAGCTGGCCCGTGATCTGGCTGTCTGTCTGCCGCGTTATCGCCTCCTCACTGACCAGCCCCTGCCGGACGCGGTGCCGGTCCACAGCGGCAAGCGCTGGCTCGGCCAGGAGTTCGACCTGCTGGTGTTCGATGCCTGGGCCGGGTTCGACCCGGAAAGTTTCGGCGCCCTGTCCGGCACGCTGGTCGCCGGCGGGCTGCTGCTGCTGATCACCCCCGAGCAGTGGAGCACGT
>CAYWUD010000086.1:0-8689 GCA_964461355.1 uncultured Pseudomonadales bacterium
GGCTGCGGTTTCTTCGAAGCTGATTTTTCTGTTTTCGCCCGCCAACAAGCCGCCGTTCTGGTATTTCGAGGCCGATCAGCCGCGCGGTCTGCTGTTTGATCTGCTGACGGAAGTGGCGGCATTGAGGGGGCTGGAGGTCACGGCTGAACCGGTCTCACGCAAGCGGGGCGATTTTCAGGTGCAGGATCATCCCGAGCGGATCGTCGTCCGCGCGCTGGAGTGGATGCCCGATCCCGAAGCCTATGCCTACAGCGATCCGGTAATCGCAACGCCCGATGTGTTCGTTTCCGAGCGCCGTCAGTCACTCAAGCGTGATGAGGTGCTGTCGGGGCCGCCGGGCATGCTGGTCGGCACCCATATCGGCTATCGCTACCCGGATCTTGAGGCGGCGTTTGCCTCAGGCCAGTTGCTGCGCTCCGATGCCGCCTCGGAACTGGCAATGCTCGAGCGTGTAGCCCGCCGGCGTACGCCGGTAGCCTTTATGGCCTATCCGGTGGCCCGCTGGTATATCCGTATGAATGGCTGGCAGCAGCAGTTCTACCTCAGCGAACCGCTCGACAGCGGTTATCGCCTGCGGCTGTTCTTTCACCCCGATCAGCATGCGTTCGTGACCTTTTTCAATCGTGAATTCGAGCGCATGCGCCGCGACGGGCGTTGGCAGAAACTTCTTGATCGCTATCTGTAGATGAAAAAAAACCCGGCCGGGCCGGGTTTTTTAGGGGCTCTCTTACTGCACCGTTTCGGGTGCTTCGAGCGGTTTAATGGGCAGTACCTGACGTACGTACTGTCCGGGGGCATCGTACAGCGGGGCAAATGTCTCGCTGCCGGGCTGGCGTGCCGCAATGGCTTCTTCAGGGCTGAACTGCTGCAACCACTGGTTCCAGTGCAGCCACCAGGATCCCTGGTTGTGCTTCGCCTTGTCCAGCCAGTCGGCGCTGCTGGCCTGCAGCTTGTTGCCCACCCAGTAGCCGTACTTCTCTTTATCCGGATGGTTGACGATGCCGGCCACATGACCGGATTCGCCGAGCACGAAGGTCGGCTCCTTGCCGATCAGCTGGGCGCCCTTGTAGGTCGATTCCCACAGCGCGATATGGTC
Organism: uncultured Pseudomonadales bacterium; assembly: GCA_964461355.1. Taxonomy (GTDB): domain Bacteria; phylum Pseudomonadota; class Gammaproteobacteria; order Pseudomonadales; family CAYWUD01; genus CAYWUD01. The sequence goes on from CAYWUD010000086.1 coordinate 1,097, forward strand.
TTCCCTGGCGGACACAAAGTAGGTCGGCACATTGATCTTGCCCAGATCGATCTTCACGCCGCGAATCTTGATGGCGCCCGGCTGGCAGAGCTTGTTCTCCAGATACAGCTGGCGCAGGATGAAGTTGTGCGTGGCTGCGGCGACGTTGGTGCTGTCGCAGTTCCAGTGCAGCATGTCGAAGTTGAACGGACGGTTGCCCTTCAGATAGTTCTCGACGTAGTAGTTCCAGTACAGGCTGTTTTCCCGCAGCAGGCTGAAGGTCACGGCCAGCTGGCGTCCATCCATGTAGCCCTGTTGCTGATTCTGCAGCTCCAGTGCGGAAACCAGTTCTTCGTTGATATAAACACCGAGCTCGCCCGGGTCACTGAACTCGAGCAGGGTGGTGAAGAAGGTTGCGGACTTGATGCGCGGCTTCATCCGTTTGCCGGCCTGATAGGCCATGGCGGTAGCCAGTGCGGTGCCGCCGATGCAGTAGCCGACACCGTTGACTTCCGGCTCGCCGGTAATCTCTTCGATGGTGCTGACCGCTTTCACTACGCCGTCGACCACATAGTCTTCAAAGGCGAGTTTGGCCATGCTGGCATCGGGGTTGCGCCAGGAGATCAGGAACACGGTATGCCCCTGGCTGACCAGCCAGCGCATCATCGAGTTCTTCTCGCGCAGATCCAGAATGTAGTACTTGTTGATAAACGGCGGTACCACCATGACCGGAGTCTTTTGCACGCTTTCGGTGGTCGGGCTGTACTGAATCAGCTCGAACAGCTCGGACTTGAACACCACCTTGCCGGGTGTGGTGGCCAGCTCCTTGCCGATATGAAATGCATCGCGATCGGTCATGCGGATGTTGAGGATATCGGCGCTGGCCTCAAGATCCTCGAGAAAGAGTTCAGTGCCCTTCACCAGATTCTGGCCGTCACTTTCGAGCGTGAGCTTGATCAGCTCCGGGTTGGTGGCGACAAAGTTGGTGGGCGAGAACGAGTTGACGATATGGCGGGTAAAGAACTGCAGACGTTCTTTTACCTTGTCATCGATACCGTCGATCGATTCGATCATCTGCTGCAGTGTCTGCCCGTAGAGCAGGTAGGACTGCTTGACGAAACTGTAGAGCGGATTGAAGGACCAGGTCTTGTCGGAGAAGCGTTTGTCCCACTTGTCCTCGCTGATCACTTCGTTGGATTCCTTGCCGAGCCCCTGCATGGCGGTGCTGGACAGAATTTCCATCTGCTTGTTCCACCACTGATGCTGGATCTCGACCAGAGCGCCAGGCTGGTTCAGGGCAGAGTCGCAGAACTTGCCAATATCCTCATTGTTCATCTTGGATATCGCCTTGTCGAACGGCATGCTGAGCGCGTCCCGTTTGCGTTCGAAATCCTCCAGCCACTCCTGATTCAATTCCTGTAATTTTTGTAGGTATTCAGACATAAAATGTTGCTGCATGAGCGAAGACCTCCCTGTAGCTGAGCAAACGCCACTATCTGAGTGCACGAAAAAGCCTCTCCGGGATCGGAGAGGCTCGGCTACCGGGGCTCAGGCAGACTTCTGGGACTGCATGTTTTCAGCCACCATCTCGTCCATGTTCTGTTTCCATTGCTGGGCCAGGTCGGACAGACGGTTGCCGTCTTCGATCATCTGCTGGGACAGCTTGGTCAGGGTTTCGAGCTGCTTGCTGCCGAACAGTGCCAGGCTCTGGACATCGCGCACATTGCTGGCTGCCTTCATCTGGTTCAGGCCCAGATCGGAGTAGGTGCGCAGCGCCGCCAGTTGCATTTCGGTCAGCTCTTCAACGTTCTGGGTCAGCAGCTGATTGAACTTGACGTACGGTGCCAGGGCTTTTTCGGTTTGTTGGGCAAAGCTGTTAAAGATTTCGGTGTACATGTGTTAACTCCAGATCCATCGGTTTGGGTAAGTGCGCAAACTGGCCCGCGCAGGCGCGGGCCGTATCTCGGGCGGCAGCCTGCGGGCTGTCGACCAAATCAAGGGACTGCTCAGTTCGGGGTTTTCAGGATCACGGCTGTACCCATGCCGCCACCGACACAGAGTGATGCCAGGCCGTACTGACTGCCACGGCGACGCATCTCGTGCAGCAGAGTGACCACAATCCGGTTACCGGACGCGCCCAGAGGATGGCCCAGGGCAATGGCGCCGCCATTGACGTTGGTTTTTTCCATCATCTCGGAGAGGGAGCAGTCCTGTTTGTCCGCCAGCTGGGTCATTACCCCCAGTGCCTGGCCTGCAAAGGCTTCGTTGAGCTCGAGCAGATCCATGTCGGACAGGCGTTTGTCGCACTTGGCCAGGGCCTGACAGACCGCAGGTACGGGGCCAAGGCCCATGACCTTCGGGTCTACACCGGCTTGTGCATAGCTGACAATTTCGGCCAGCGGCGTGAGGTTGTAACGCTTGACGGCTGCCTCGGAGGCGACCAGTACCGCACTGGCGCCATCGTTGATGCCCGATGCGTTACCGGCGGTTACGCTGCCGTCCTTCTTGAAGGCCGGGCGCAGCTTCGCCAGGCTGGCGGCGTCAGCGTCCGCGCGCGGGTATTCGTCGGTGTCGACCACGCGAGTTTCCTTGCGCAGCTGTACTTCAACCGGTGCGATTTCATCCTTGAAGCGGCCGGCATTGATCGCGGCAACCGCCTTGTGTTGACTGGCCAGGGCCAGGGCATCCTGCTGTTCGCGTGACAGGCCTACTTCGGCCACCACGTTTTCAGCGGTTACCCCCATGTGGTACTGGTTGAACACGTCGGTCAGACCGTCATTGATCATCAGGTCGGTCAGCTCCATGGAACCCATCTTGGCGCCGGAGCGGATCTTACTGCTGACCGCGTAGGGAATCTGTGACATGTTTTCGGCACCGGCGGCGACGACGAGGTCGGCATCACCGGCCTTGATGTGCGCGCAGGCATCCATGATCGCTTTCATGCCGCTACCGCAGACCATGTTCAGGCTGTAGGCCGGAATGTGTTCCGGCAGACCGGCCTGCAGGGCGGCCTGACGACCCGGTCCCATGCCCTGGCCGGCGCCGATCACGTTGCCGAGAATCACTTCATCAACCGAGTCGGCCGGTACATTTGCTTCCTTGAGGGCCGCCTTGATTGCGACCGCGGCCAGCTGGGCCACACTCAGGTTGCTCAGGGCGCCGCCGAAGCTGCCAATGGGTGTGCGTTTGGCGGCAACCAGATAAACAGAACTCATGCAGTTGTCTCTCTTGTAAACCGAAAATAAGGCTCGAACGGAGGGATACCCCTCAGTTCATGTACAGGCCGCCGTTGATCGACAGGGTTTCGCCGGTGATGTAGGCGCCGGCCGGGCTGGCCAGATACCAGACCGCTTCGGCAATCTCGGCCGGTTCTGCCAGGCGTTTCATCGGCACTTCCTGTTTGATGGCCTCGAGAATTTCCGGCTTGATCTTCTGCACCATCGGCGTCCCGGTATAGCCCGGAGCTACCGCGTTGACGGTGACGCCCGCACGTGCGCCTTCAGCGGCCAGTGCCTTGGTAAAACCGAGCATGCCGGCCTTGGCTGCTGAGTAGTTGGCCTGGCCGAACTGGCCCTTGAGGCCGTTGACGGAGCTGATGTTGACAATGCGTGCGTTACCGCGTTCGCACATCGGCTGGAACAGCGGCTGGGTCACGTTGAAGAGACTGTTGAGGTTGGTGTCGATCACGGCATTCCAGTTTTCCACCGTCATCTTCTTGAAGGTGCTGTCACGAGTGATACCGGCATTGTTGACCAGTACATCGATGCAGCCCTCTTCCTTGAGCAGCGTCTTGAGTGTTTCAGCACAGGACGCTGCATCGGTAACGTCCAGAGGCAGAAAACGGACCTGATCATCGGCCAGCTGCAGCTGGTGGCGCCAGGGTTCGATCAGCTCGTCTTCGACACCGGGCAGGTAGGTAGCGATGATGCGGTATTCCTGCTCGACAAACTTTTGGCAAATAGCGGTACCGATTCCCCCCAGGGCACCAGTTACCAGAGCAAGTTTTTTAGACACTCGGAAGATTCCTTTTATCCGTAGACGATCAGTGTTGAATCGTGCTGGTTAAACAACTATTTCGCATGAAAATGAACGTACGATGAAGAGTTGGGCCTGTAGTTGGAGGTTGTAGTGGCCCGGGACTCATCCTTATCCCGTCGACTTCTGCGAACTTGAGCGTAGTTGTTTTTACGGGTGCCGGAGGGGAGTAGAGGATTTTTTTTGGGTGGTGCCTAGAGAAGGGGCGGCGTAGGTACAGGGGTTGGCCTGTGTTTTGCCGGGAGGGAGCCTGAGGAAATTTTCTAAAGGCTTGCCTAGTTTTGTGGCAAAGGTGAGAAGCTTCTAGCTAGAGCCGTTTTGCTTGGGCGGCTGCGGGGCAGGGGAAGTCGGCGCATGGAGACAATGCGACTCCATACGCCGTTTGATTCTAAAAAATTGCAGCCAGGCCTGGGCTCAGGCGAAGCCTTTCAGACTGTCGTTCAGGTGCGGTTGAATGGCGGTCAGCAGGCCCTTGAAGCACTTGGCGCCACCGGCAATGATCTGACCTTTTTCCAGATGCTTGTGGTTGCCGGTAAAGTCACCGACCAGACCACCGGCCTCGGTGATCAGCAGCACGCCTGCCGCCATATCCCACTCGGCCAGACCGAATTCCCAGAAGCCATCGAAACGGCCGGCGGCTACATAGGCAAGATCCAGAGAAGCGGCGCCGGCACGACGGATGCCTGCAGTCTGGGTGGCCAGCGTGCGGAACATGCCCATGTAGGCATCCATGTTGTGCATCTGTGACGGCTTGAACGGGAAGCCGGTGCCGAGCAGGGCGCCTTCGAGGCTGTGGTGGCTGGATACGCGCATGCGCTTGCCGTTCAGGGCGGCGCCGCGGCCACGGCTGGCGGTAAAGGCTTCGTCGCGAATCGGATCGTAGATCACGGCGTGTTCGATACGCCCCTTGTACTGGCAGGCGATGGAGACGGCGAAATGCGGTACACCGTGGATAAAGTTGGTGGTGCCGTCGAGCGGGTCGATGATCCAGACGTAGTCGCTCTCACCGTTCTTGCCGAGGTTCAGGCCGGATTCTTCGGCGTGGATGGCGTGGTCGGGGTAGGCTTTGCGCAGAGCCTTGATAATCAGCTTTTCTGCCGCGGTATCGACCTGAGTTACATAGTCGTTGGTACCCTTTGCTTCGATTTTCAGGGTATCGAGCTCGGCAAAGGCGCGCGCAATAAGTTCACCGGCCTCGCGTGCAGCACGCAAGGCAATCTTAACCATCGGTTCCATAGAGATAGCTTCGTCTGGAGGTGTTAAAGAACAGGGGCGCGGATTATAGCAAAGCGGTCATATGAACATATAGGTACAGACCGCTAGGGCGCCCCCGGTTGACTTGCCTGATGCTGAGCCTAGACTGGCGCGCCAGTTGTTCAACACGAGAAAATGCCGTGAACGTGAGTAAGCCACGCCCACCGGGGCTGCTGGTTCTGATAACGGCACTGGCGATTATCGGGCCTGCGGGCATGGATCTGTATCTGCCGGCAGTTTCCTCGATGCCGGCCGCGCTGGCCGCCAGTGTCGATGAGGTTCAGCTGACGCTGAGTGTATTTATGCTGGCGCTTGGCGCCGGTCAGCTGCTGCTGGGGCCCATTGCCGATCGTCGGGGGCGGCGCCCGGTGCTGCAGCTGAGCCTGCTGCTGTTCTGTCTCGGATCGCTGGGGGCGGCGCTCAGTCCCGATGTCGACTGGTTGATCGGCTGGCGCGCGGTGCAGGGCATGGGCGCCTGTGGTTCCGGTCTGGTGGCCTTTGCCATGGTGCGTGATCTTTATGGCTCCCTTGAGCGTGGGCGTGTCTATAGCCTGATCAATGCCGGTATCGGCATTGCGCCTGCCCTGGCGCCGATTTTCGGCGGCTACCTGCTGCTCTGGGGCAGCTGGCGACTCTGCTTCTGGACGCTTCTCCTGAGCGGCGCGCTGCTGCTGATCGCCTGCATGCCGCTGTCCGAAAGCCGGCCCGAGCCGCCGGCAGGTGATGTTCCGCCGTTCTGGCAGGCGTATCGTCGTTTGCTGGCCCATTCGAGCTATCTGAGTTATGCCGGCGCCGGGCTGGCCTGTATGGGCGGGCTGTTTACCTATTTTTCTCTCAGTCCGCTGCTGCTGATCGTGCAGCTGCAGGTCAGCGAGCAGGCTTTTGCCTTCTATTTTGCCAGCAACGCTCTGGTCATGGTGCTGACCAGTTTGTGGGCGGCGCGTATTCTTCAGTATCGTGGCTTGAAGGCTACGGTGCTGCTGGGGCTTGGCTGTGTGCTGGTCGGTGGGCTGGTCATGGGGGCTCTGGTACTTTGCCTGCCGCCATCACCGATGACGCTGGTGCTGCCGATGTGGCTTGCCAGTGCCGGTTTTGCCCTGTGTATGGGGGCGTCGGCCGCCGGTGCGCTGGCCGAATTCGGTGACATGGCCGCCAGTGCTACGGCGCTGATGTCGCTGCTGCGGCTGGGCGGAGCGGCGCTGGTCGGTACGCTGGCGGTGTGGGTTGATGCTACCAGCGTCTGGCCACTGGTGGCGGTGCTGATCGGCTGTGCGCTGCTGAGTCTGCTGACGGTGTGGCGTTATTGTGTTGATGAAGAAGCCGAGTAGAATGCTGGGATTAAGTGGTCCGACCGGTGGCCACCTAAATTAAGGAGTTTTAGGTGTTTGATCAGATCCGCATCGTGCTGGTAAATACAACCCATCCGGGCAATATCGGGGCAGCGGCACGGGCGATGAAAAACATGGGGTTGAGCCAGCTGGTACTGGTCGAACCCAAGCGTTATCCCGATCCCGAGGCCGAAGCGCGCAGTTCCGGGGCAACCGATATCCTGGCCAATGCACGCTGCGTCGCAACGCTGGAAGAGGCCGTTGCCGATTGCGCGCTGGTGATCGGTACCAGTGCGCGTTCGCGCAAGCTGGCCTGGACCATGCTCGATCCCAAGGAGTGTGCCCAGAAGGTGCTGGCAGAAGCGCCGCGCCATCCGGTGGCGCTGGTGTTCGGGCGCGAAGATCGCGGGCTCACCAACGAGGAGCTGCAGCGCTGTCAGTTCCATGTGCACATCCCCTCCAATCCCGAGTTCAGTTCCCTGAATCTGGGGGCGGCGGTGCAGGTGCTCTGTTACGAGCTGCGCATGGCGTATCTCGGAGGGGTGCCGGACAGTTTTCATGCCGATGAGCCGCTGGCCACCGGGGCCGAGCTTGAGCAGTATTTCAAGCATCTTGAGGCCATGCTGCGCCAGATCGAATTTATCAAAGATGAGCAGATGACCACGTCGGTAATGGCCAGAATGCGCAGACTCTATAGCCGGATGCGTCCGGAGCAGAATGAAGTGCGCATGCTGCATGGGGTGCTGTCCGAAACCGAGCGCCAGTTGGATCAAGCCGGTAAAAGAGGTAACTGAGGCCAATGTTTGCACGACTGAAAGAAGATGTAGCCAGCGTATTCGACCGTGATCCGGCGGCGCGTAACTGGTTTGAGGTCATTACCACCTATCCCGGATTGCATGCGCTGATCATTCACCGTGGCGCTCACTGGCTGTGGAAAAAGAACTGGAAGTGGCTGGCGCGTTTTCTCTCCACCTTCAGCCGCTGGCTGACCGGTATC
>CAYWUD010000087.1:0-8636 GCA_964461355.1 uncultured Pseudomonadales bacterium
ACCCTACAAAAAAGGCCTGCGGTGACCGCATCCCCGCAATGAGAAAGGGGACACACAGTCAGCGGTCAGCGCTTCTGTGCCATCGCTGTAACGGCTATGACGATTCGTTATGTTGGAAGTTCATCGGTGTCGGTTCGGTATCTGGCCGCAGGCGGGACAACTGCAGGGCTCTGACGCATGGCGGGGAATCTGGTACCCTGCACCGCGCGGTCGCAGGCACTGACAAAACACTGACGGATGGTTTTCTGTCGGGGCAGGTGAGCGGCCCCGGCAAAAGCGGGCAAGGCCTGCGCGCATGGATGCGATACACACAGGGATGCATGATGAATAGAGAATTGGCCGCGATCAGCCTGTTGGCCGGGCTATGGACAAGTTCTGCACTGGCCATAGCGCTGATGTCAGGGACTGAGAACGCTTTGCTGCAGCCGCCGCTTATGGCGCAACTGGCTGTTACGATTGCACTATTTTATTTCGCTTTGAACCGCCTGTACGCCGACAACCCCGATGCCGGCTGTGTGGGCGGTGTGCTGGTACTGCTCGGCATTCAGCTGTGGATTTCCCCGGCACTGGCGATCATTGATGCGTATGGGTATTGCCAGTATCTCTTTGTGCAGGGCGGATGGAGCGCGATGACGACCCCGGGCGCCGATTTCTATCACCCCTACTGGGCGGGTTTTATCAGTCTGCAGCTTGGCGTACAGCTCTTCTGGCTGATGGCGGATCTGCTGCTGCTGGTGCTGTTTTTCCGCTGCAGCGCGCGTTTTCCCCGTCTCTACAGTCTGGCGCTGCTGCTGATGCTGGCGATCGGGCTGGCCTTCAGCGGGGGGCTGAGTCTGATCTACCCCGATGAGCCCTGGCTGGTACTGCAGCAGTGGCCCGAGTTTATCGCCATGTTGATCAAGGCGATCATCTGGATCCCCTATCTGCTGCTGGCCAGAAGGTCGAGAGCAACCTTTGTTCACCGCCCCGAAGCGGGTGGGCCTGCTGCGGTGGCTCTGGCCTGAGGGCAAGGAACGCTTGCGCAGGTCTGCCTAGGCCTGCCAGCGCTCCGGTGTCAGCTGCACCGAGCCTGCATCGGAACTCAGCCAGAGTTCGCCATCCTGAATGCTGGCCTGCAGCGCCATGCTGCGTTGGCACAGCGCTGCCAGCTGCTGGCACTGGTGCTCGGGCAGGTTGTAGACCGAGAGATTTTTGAACCGGCTCAGTTTGCCCTGGTTCTGCTCCCACCAGATCTGCGATGAGCGTCCGCCATAGCAGTAGATACGCACCGTCTGGCCACGGCCGCAGGCACGGCGAATCCGTTTTTCGTCCGGCTGACCGAGATCGATCCAGAGCTCGATGTCGCCACTGAGACTCTTCTGCCAGAGATCGGGTTCGTCCTCGGTAGAGATGCCCTTGGTAAAGGCGAGCTGTTCATCGGCGTTGAGGGCAAACACGGCAAGGCGAGTCATCAGCCTGAGTTCGGTTTCCGACGGATGCTGTGCCAGCGTCAGGGCGTAATCCTGATAATGGTGCCGATCCATATCGGCCAGTTGCAGTTGGGCCTTGTATACCGTAGCGCCGAGGGCCATCGGAACTCCTTGTAACGAAATCAGCAGGCCGGAGACTGTTCGGCCTGCGTCTGTTTGCGGGGCTGATACTGGCTGATGAGGACGCCGATAAAGACCACGGCCGCGGCGCTGTATTGGGCCAGACTCATGCGCTCATGCAGAATCAGGGCGGCCAGAATCAGGCTGAATACCGGAATCAGGTTGGTAAAGCCGACAGCCTTGCCGGCCGGCACCCAGACCAGCGCCTGGTTGAACAGGTAATAGGCGCCGAGGGTAATGCAGGTGCCAAGATAAATCACGGCCAGCGTGCCGGTCAGATCAAATTCTGTCGGTAGCGGCTGGGTGAACATCAGCGGCAGGAAGAAGATCGAGCCGATAAAACTCTGTACGGCGGTCAGAAACAGGGCGCTGTAGCGGCTGGAAAGGTACTTGAGGCTGACCGTATAACCGCAGGCGCAGATCATCGCCAGAAACTCAAGGCTGTTGCCCAGCAGCGGATTGGGTGCCTGTGCACTGGCTTCGCCCGACAGGGTGAGCCAGATGACGCCACCGATGGAGAGGGCAAAACCGGCAATCAGCTGCGGGCTGATCTGTTCCTTGAGAAAGAACCAGGCGCTCAGGGCCACCATCAGCGGCAGGGTGGCGGTAATCATGCCGGCTTGGGAGGCGGAGGTGTACTCAAGCGCAAAGGCTTCGAACACGAAGTACAGACAGGGCTCGCAGACCGCCATCAGCAGCAGCGGCTTCCAGTCGCCGCTCTGGTAACGGATCGGCCCCATAAAACGCCACAGCAGTACAAAGCAGACACTGGCCACGGCCATGCGGGCGAAGACCACAAACATGGTCGCGTAACTGGCGAAGGCGATTTTCATCGCCACAAAGGAGCTGGCCCAGAGGACAACGGCGGTCAGCAGGCAGACATAGGCCAGAAGCGGGTGGCGTGGTTGGGAGGCAGGCATCGGTGGGGGTTCACATCTAGTGGTCGGGCAAAGCGGCCCAGTATAGCGCCCGCGTTCGTCGGCAACACAGCGCTATCGTGTCTGTATCCGGTAAAGAGCGTGTGTATTCAGGTTGCTCCTTGAGGAGTGAGGTGCTATTGGTAGCCGCCGGAACAGACGAGCGGTAGCCATGCAGAAAACAGTTGTAGACCCTCTTGGCAGGAGGCGCATCCGGATTTCGATCAGTACCCAGCGCCTCTGGCTGCTGGAGGATCGGCGTGTACTGCTTGAGTTGCCTGTCTCTACGGGGCTTGCCGGAACCGGCCAGTGTGAAGGCAGTGGCCAGACCCCGCTCGGGCGCCACCGCGTACGCGCGCTGATTGGCGCCGGACTGCCGGTCAACAGCGTGTTTTGTGCGCGCCGGCCGACCGGTGAGATCTGGACGCCGGAACTTGACGCCGCGTATCCCGGACGGGACTGGATTCTGTCGCGTATTATCTGGCTCTGTGGCTGTGAGCCCGGGTTTAACCGCCTCGGCAACGTCGATACGCAGCGCCGTTATATCTATCTGCATGGCACGCCGCCGACCGAGCCGTTGGGAACCCCCCGCTCGCATGGCTGTATCCGCCTTGATGCCGAGGCGATCGTGCCTCTTTTTGACGCCATTCGGCCGGGAATCCCGGTCGATATTGAACCCTGAGCACCCTATACCCGATGAAGCATGCATCTCTGATTGCCGATCTGGCCGGCACCGCTTTGAGCGCCGAGGAGCGCGATTTTATTCAGGACCCGTTGCTCGGGGGGCTGATCCTGTTCAGCCGTAACATCGAATCGCGGTCGCAGGTCGAGGATCTGGTTGGTGAGATTCGCTCCGTGCGTGCCGATCTGATTCTGACCGTGGATCAGGAGGGCGGGCGGGTGCAGCGCCTGCGGGCTGGATATACGCGGTTTCCACCGATGCGAAGACTGGCCGCCGAGGCACCGGAACTGCTGTTCGAGGCCGGCTGGCTGCTGGCGGCCGAAGTGCTGGCCAGCGGACTCGATCTGAGTTTTGCTCCGGTACTCGATCTTGATCGTGGCGATTCGGCCGTGATCGGTGATCGCGCCTTTGGCGCCGATGCCGAAGCGGTGGTCCGTCTGGCCGAGCCTTTTGTCGACGGGCTGCGCAGTGCCGGCATGGTTGCAACCGGCAAGCATTTTCCCGGGCATGGCGGTGTTGCCGGTGACAGTCATCTGTGCACCCCGGTCGATCAGCGCAGTTTTGCCGAGATCGAGGCGACGGACCTTCGCCCCTTCCGCGCGCTGATGGGAAAACTGACCGGTATCATGCCGGCGCACGTGCTGTATCCGGCGGTTGATCCGGAACGGGCCGGCTTCTCCCGATTCTGGATCGGGGAGGTGCTGCGCGGTCAGCTCGGTTTCAGCGGTCTGGTGTTCAGTGATGATCTCAACATGCAGGGCGCGGTCGAGGCCGGACCGATTGCGCTGCGCGTCGCTGCAGCGGTCAATGCCGGCTGTGACCTGCTGCTCCATTGCAACGATGCGCCCGGTGCGCGTCAGGTGCTGGCAGCGCTGCGAGATGAGGCGGTTGCGCCCTGTACCGGACTCGAACAGCTGCGCGGGCATGCCGCGCTGGGCTGGGACGAGCTGTTGCAGCACCCGCGTCGGCTGGCGCTGCAGCAGGCGCTGGCGGACCGATTCATGAACCAGGAGGCGTAACTGTGGACGCATTGTTGGAAGGTTGTCTGCGCTTTTGGGAGATGCTGCAAAAGCAGGATGCCTGGGTGTACCAGGTGTTCTTTGTCGTGTTTGCCACCCTGATTGCGCACCATTTTGTCCGTCGTTTTCTCGATCTTCTGCTGCGTCGGGCGGGGGTAACCAAAAATCTCTGGGACGATGCGCTGGTCGAATCGGCGGCGCGCCCACTGGCGCTGCTGGTACTGGTGCTGGGGCTGGCCTGGGCGGTCGATATCATCCATACCGTTTCCCAGCAGCCGCTGTTTGCAATGATCGATCCGGCCCGCGAGGTGGCGGTGATTCTGCTGCTGACCTGGTTTGTACTGCGTTTTATCAAACGTGCCGAGCATCTTCTGATCGATCCGCCCGATGAGCGTGAACCGATCGATGCCACTACCGCGCACGCACTGAGCAAGCTGCTGCGACTGGCGGTAATGATCACGGCATCCCTGGTCGCCTTGCAGACACTGGGGTTCAGTATTTCGGGGGTACTGGCGTTCGGCGGTATCGGTGGTATTGCGGTCGGTTTTGCCGCGCGAGACCTTCTGGCCAACTTTTTCGGTGGCCTGATGGTCTATCTCGATCGTCCGTTCAAGGTGGGCGACTGGATCCGTTCTCCGGACAAGCAGATCGAAGGGGTGGTCGAGCAGATCGGCTGGCGCCAGACCCGTATTCGCACCTTTGACAAGCGTCCGCTGTATGTGCCCAACGCGACCTTCACCAGCATCTCGGTGGAGAACCCCTCGCGCATGCAGAACCGGCGCATCTACGAAACCATCGGCCTGCGCTACAAGGATGCCCGGGTGGTGCGGCCGATTATCGCCGAGATTCACCAGTACCTGGCCGGGCATGCTGAAATCGACGGTAACCAGACGCTGATCGTCAATTTCAACAGCTTCGGCGCCAGCTCGCTGGACTTTTTTATCTACTGCTTCACCCACACCACCAACTGGGTGCAGTTCCATCAGATCAAGCAGGAGGTGCTGCTCGATATCATGGATATCATCCATCGCCATGGGGCGGATGTCGCGTTCCCGACCACGACCCTTGATCTGCCTGAAGCGCTGGCACAGATGGGGGCGGCGGCCGTTTAAAACAGCAGTGCGCCGGCTGCGGCCAGCCCCGGCAGCAATGCCTTGAGGCCCCAGCGCCAGAGCAGTCCCGCGCCGAGTGCCGCCAGCAGCAGATGCAGGCCGCCGAGCAGGGCGCTCTGGCTCACCGGACCGGCCAGTGCCGCGGCCAGAAATCCGACCACAGCGGCATTGATGCCTGCCAGAATGCCGCGGGCCGGACGCAGCGACTGCAGCCGTTGCCAGACCGGCAGTACGGCGATCAACAGCAGAAAACCGGGTAGAAAAATGGCCGCAAGTGCCACGAGACCGCCGGCGAGCCCGGCTTCAAGGCTGCCGAGAAAACCCGCCAGGGTAAACAGCGGCCCGGGCAGCGCCTGAGCGCTGGCGTAGCCGAGCAGAAACTGTTCCAGATCGAGTCGTCCGCTGGCTACCAGTTCGTTCTGCAGTAGCGGCAAGACGACGTGACCTCCGCCAAAGACCAGTGCGCCGCTGCGGTAGAAACTGTCGGCAACCTGCAGCAGCGGGTTGTGCTGCGCCAGCGGCAGCACAATCAACAGCAGCACAAAAAGCAGCAGGCTGGCCGCACCCAGCCCTTGAGGCTGTGGCAGACGCAGTACCTCGGTTGCAGTCTGTGCCGGCAGACGGTGCGCGCAACAGAGCCCGGTCAGCGCCGCCAGCAGCAGGCAGACCAGCTGCCCGGTCAGGCCCGGCCAGAACAGCTGCACCAGCAATACCGCGAGCGTCAGCAGGCGGCGCCAGAGGTCGGGGCACAGACGGGCACTCATGCCCCAGAGCGCCTGCACAATAATGACCACGGCGGCAATCTTGAGTCCCTGAAACAGGCCGCCAAGGTGCTCGGCATCGATCCAGTACTGACTCGATAGCGCAAGACTCAGCATGATCAGAGCCGAAGGCAGGACGAACCCGGTAAAGGCTGCCAGCCCTCCCAGTACGGACCCCGCGCGTTGCCAGCCGATCAGAAAGTTGGTCTGACAGCTGGCCGGGCCGGGCAGAAACTGGGCAATGGCGACCATCTGGGCAAACTGGGCTTCGCTCAGCCAGCGACGCTCCAGCACGAAGACGCGGTGGTAGTAGCCAAGGTGTGCAATCGGGCCGCCGAAGCTGACACAGCCCAGACGCAAGAACGCGAAAAAAATGCTCAAAAACGGCATCAGCGACCGCTCAGAAGACGATCTTCGGCCGCTTCAAGCTGATTGGCTGCACCGATCAGCACCACGATATCTCCGGCCTCAAGGGGCGTCTGGCGCGGATTGTCGAGCACCGACCCCTGGCGCTTGAGTCGTTTCAGCGTCACCCCGAACTGCTCGAGACCGAGGGCGTCCAGGGGGCTATTCAGAGCAAAGGCGCCTTCGGGCAGGGGTACGGCATGCAGCAGCTGCGTCGTGTCGTGCGGGCTGTCAAATCCGGGGAAATGGCCACGGAGCAGCTCGTAGCGTCCGGCCCGCACCGCCTGAATCTGATTGCGCACTTCCACCGCCGAGTAGCCGAGCAGGAGCAGGGCATGGCTGGCGAGCACCAGACTCGATTCGGTCAGCTCGGGCACCACTTCTGTCGCACCCAGCGCTTTGAGCTGCGCCAGATCGGTGTCATCGCGGGTGCGCACCAGAACCGGCACCTTGTGCGCAAGCTGGCGCACCGCGCTGATGATCTCGCTGCTGTCACTGCCCGGATCGATACAGATCACCACCAGCCGGGCATGATCAAGACCACAGGCCTGCAGCAGTTCCAGACGCCTGCAGTCGCCATAGTAGATCGGCTGCCCGCCCAGGTGCGCTTCACGTACCGTCACTGCGTCATCGTCAACGGCAATATAGGGAATTCTGTTCTGCTCCAGAAAGCGACCGACCGACTGGCCCATGCGGCCAAAGCCGCAGATCAGCACATGTCCCTTGAGCTGATCGGCCAGTGCGTGCAGTCCTTCGACCGACGGCAGGCAGGGCGCGGCACTGCTGCTGACGTAGTTGCCGAGGGTCGGCCCCAGACGAATCAGCAGCGGTGTGGCAGCCATCGACAGAATGCAGATCGCCAGTACCTGACCGCTCAGAGCATGATCGAGCAGTCCAAGTTGCCCGGCCAGGGCGATCAGGGCCAGACAGAATTCGCCGCCCTGCGCGAGATTGATACCGGTACGCAGCGCATTGCAGCGGCTTGCACCGAAGGCGCGGCTGAGTAGCGTGATCAGGCCAAGCTTGAACAGCATCAATGCCGCAGCCAGCACCACGACCTGCCACCAGTGCGCAAGAAATCCGGGAAGGTCGAGCATCAGCCCCACCGAGACAAAGAACAGCCCGAGCAAAATATCGCGAAATGGGCGGATGTCGGTTTCGATCTGATGCCGATAATGGCTCTCGCCCAGCACCATGCCGGCAAGAAAGCCGCCCAGCGCCATGGACAGATGCAGCGCATGGGTTGCCCAGGCCGCCAGCAGGGCAACCAGCAGGGCGGTGAGGACAAAGAGTTCCTGCGAACGGACCCGGGCGACCTCATGAAAGAGCGGCGGCAGCAGGTATTTGCCGATAAGCACCATCACGCCGGTAAGCCCTATGCCCTTGATAAACGCAAGCGCGATGGCCCAGCCCAGGCTGTGTTCGCCGTCGCCGGTCAGCGACGGAATAAGGATCAGAAAGAGTACCGCGGCGATGTCCTGAAAGATCAGAATGGCGATAGTCTGCTGGCCGAAATGGGTTTTCAGCTCGCCGCGCTGGCTCAGCTCCTTGGAGACGATCGCCGTCGAGGAGAGTGACAGACCGCAGGCAAACACCAGCGCCATGGCCCAGGGCACACCGAGGACGATGGCCAGCGCAAACAGCAGCGCACTGGCCAGAAGCACCTGCAGCCCGCCCAGACCGAAGACTTCCCGGCGCATTGCCAGTACGCGGGCGACAGAAAACTCAAGCCCCAGCGAAAACAGCAGAAACACGACACCGACCTCGGCCAGTAGTTCGATCTTGAAATCGGCGGCGATCAGCCCGGTTGCGGTCGGCCCGAGGATAATGCCCACGGCCAAATAGCCCAGCGTCGGCGGCAGGCGCAGGCGGTGAAAGAGCGCGATACAGGTGACCGAGGCGGCAAGAATGAGCAGCAGCTGGTTGAAGAAGGTAAAGTCCATGTCACCTCCGTGGGGACGTGCCTAGGGGAGTTCGAGAGTCTGCCAGCCACCGAGCAGGGTGATCTTCAACTGCTTTTCGCGGTAGTCGGCCGTAAAATGACCGCAGCCCTTGTTGTAGAACTGGCCATATTCGATGCGGGCTGCGCTGGCATTGGCCGGCACCTGATACAGCATGATCCGGTCCTGGCTGCGCAGGTACACCTGTTGC
>CAYWUD010000088.1:0-8602 GCA_964461355.1 uncultured Pseudomonadales bacterium
GATCGCGGGTGGCGGCGGCCTGTACCGGCGGCAACAGGCACAGACACAGCAGCAGGGTGCGCAGGCAGCGGTGCATGGTGGGCTCCAGAGAAGGGATTGACCGGCATCGGTGCTTGCTCGTACCTTGGCAGGTCGTGATCGGGGCGTAGATCATAGGTCCTCGGCAAAAGCGAAACCAGAGCATCCGACGGATAGCAGAAAACGGGAGTGCAGATGGCAACAGGATGGCCGGCCAGCAGGCCGCTGGCGAGGGTGTTGGGCGCGTTGGTGCTGTTTCTGGGGGGCTGTGCCTCGGTACCTCAGGAGTATCCGCGTACGGTCAGTCATGCCCTGCAGGAGACGGTCGATTCACCGCTGGTACGCAGGCTGGAACAAGAAGCCGAGGCCCATCCAGATCAGTCCGGTTTTGCCATTGTGCGTCGTGGCCAGAATGCCTTTACCGCACGGGTTGCGATGACCGAACTGGCCGGGCGCAGCCTGGATCTTCAGTACTACATCTGGGAGGGGGATGAAACCGGCTGGATTCTGGCCGAGCGCCTGCTGCGCGCTGCCGATCGCGGGGTACGGGTGCGGCTGCTGCTGGATGACATCAATATCAAGGGGCGTGATCTGGCCATCGCCGCCCTCGATGCCCATCCTCTGATCGAAATTCGCCTGTTCAACCCCTTTGCCTACCGCGGCTTTAACGGGCTGGATTTTCTCACCGACTTTGCCCGGGTCAATCACCGCATGCACAACAAGCTGATGCTGATGGACAACGCACTGGCGGTCGTGGGCGGGCGTAATATCGGCAATCACTACTTCGAGGTGGCGACCGATGCCAACTTCCGTGATCTCGATATCATCGCCGCCGGCCCGGTGGTACCCGAAATTTCACAGGTGTTCGATCACTTCTGGAACGGTGTCTGGTCGGTACCGATCGCGGCGCTGGTCAGTCCTGAGCAGACCGAAACGGACCTTGAGCGCACACGCAAGGCTTTGGCTCGGAGCATCGCCAGCCGCGGTTATCCGTATCCGCTGGATACCCGTATCGACGCCCTGAAGGCGCAGCTCGATGATGAGATCAAGGCCCTGATCTGGGCTCCGGGGCAGATGATCTGGGACGATCCTGCTGAGCTTGTGGCCACGGGGCAGACACATCGGGTCAATGAGGAGCTGTACCGCCGGGTCGCGGCGCTCGAGCAGGAACTGCTGGTCGAAGCGGCCTATTTTGTCCAGCGTGCCCGGGGGCAGGCGATGCTGGGGGCGCTGGCCGAGCGCGGCGTCAGGGTGCGCGTGTTGACCAATTCTCTGGCCTCCAATGATGTGCTGGCCGCCCACGCCGGCTATGCCGCGACCCGCGAGGCGCTGCTTGATCGGGGGGTGGAGCTTTATGAACTGCGCCCCTATCCCGAGCCGACCCACAAGAAACTGTTTTCACCCCGTTCGCGGGCGGCGCTGCATACCAAGGCGATGCTGTTCGATCGGCGTGTGCTCTTTATCGGCAGTTTCAATCTCGATGCGCGTTCGGCGGAGATCAATACCGAAGCGGGCCTCTTGATCGACAGCCCCGAACTTGCCGCGCAGCTAAGAGCCTATCTCGATCAGGGGGTCAGCGCCGAGGCCAGCTATCGGGTCGAGCGCGATGACGCGGGGGCGCTCATCTGGCGTACCGAACAGAACGGAGTGCGGCAGCGCTGGCAGCAGGAGCCGGAAACACACTTCTGGCAGCGCTGGCTGGTCCAGGTGCTGGGCCTGTTGCCGCTGGAGGACCAGCTCTGAAGCCTTTGCGAGCGATTGCTTAAATCCCCGGCGCCTGTGGTGCAGGCGGCTAGACTTTGTTGCATCGACGCCAGGCGCCGCATACCGGGGAGGCCGCCGTGCCGCAGAGTCCGATTCCCTATCTGCCTTTCGAGCAGTTCAGTGCGGCTGCGCGTGCGGTGCTGGCGTATCTTCGCCCCCAGGGGCTTGCCTGCTGGCTGCTGCTGCAGCACGGGCGGAACGGTATTCAGATTGTCGAGCTCGAGGGTCGCTGGCCGGGACTTGAACGGGGCGATCGGATCGATGCCGAAGCGCCGCTGTGGCAGCGTCTGCTGGTCCGTGAGGCGGCGCAGCTGGCCGCCGATGAGCGTTATACGCTGGGGACGGAGACAGTCGCTGCGGCACTCGCCGTGCCGTTGCTGCGCGCCGATGGCTCTACTCTGGGGGCGCTGGTGGCACTGGACCGCGTGCCGGCTTCAGATGCAGCCCTGTTGCCCCAGGCAATCTGCTGTACCCGCCTTCTGGCCAGTCTGTTCGAGGCCGATCAGCGTGTCCTGACCCAGATGGAACTGGCGATCTGGGCGGAGGAGGCCGAGGCGCAGCTGCAGGATTTTACCCAGCAGCTGATGGCGCGGGTGCGCGAGCTGGCCTGTCTGTATGAGATCGATCAGCTGGGCCTGCATGAGTCGCTCGGTGTGGATGAGCTGCTCGAACAGGCGCTGCCGCTGCTGCCCGCGGCCTGGTCGCATCCCGAGCGGGTGGCGGTGCAGATCCTGTTTGACGGGCGCACCTTCAGCTCCGACGGCTTCTGCGTCAGTGACTGCTGCCTGAGGGCGCCCCTGTGGATCGATCGGCACCGGATCGGCACCATTCGCGTCTGTTATCGCCGGCGCTCCCCCGATGAGGCAGGCTGCAGTTTTACCCCGGAGGAGCGTGCGCTGCTCGGCTCGGTGGCGATCCGTCTGTCCGACATGCTGCAGCGCCGTCACGACGAGCGTCTGCTGCGCGATCAGCACTGGCGGCTGCAGTGCATTATCGATGGCACCCATCTGGGCACCTGGGAGTGGGACGTACAGAGCGGGGCGCTCAGGGTCAACCATCTGTGGGCCGAGATCGTCGGCTATCGGCTGGAGGAGCTGGCGCCGATCAGCATTGCGACCTGGGAAACGCTGGTGCATCCGGAGGATCTTGAACGCAGCCGCACCGAACTCGACCGTCATTTTTCCGGCGAACTTGCGTATTACGATCTGGAGCTGCGCATGCGCCATCGCGAGGGGCACTGGGTCTGGGTGCACGATCGCGGCAAGGTCAGCTCCTGGAATGAGCGGCACGAGCCGTTGATGATGTTCGGCACCCATCAGGACATCACGGCGCGCAAGGAGACCGAACAGGCTCTGCGCGAGTCGGAGGAGCGCTTTGCCGAGCTGTCGCGCCGTGATGGCCTGACGGGCTTGCTCAATCGCCGGGGCTGGAATGAGTGCATTCAGGCCGAAGAGCGCCGTGCCCGCCGCTACGGTCATCCGGCCTGTGTACTGATCGCCGATCTTGACGGCCTTAAACGGGTCAATGATGAACAGGGGCATCAGGCCGGTGATCAGCTGATTCAGCGGGCCGCCCGGGCATTGCAGGCGGCGGTGCGCGATATCGATCAGGTGGCGCGGATCGGCGGCGACGAGTTTGCCGTGCTGGCAGTTGAATGTACGCCCGCGCATCAGCAGCACCTGCTGGTGCGCATGGAGCAGGTCTTGCACACGGCGGGTATCGAGGTCTCCTGGGGCGTTGCCGAGTGCATGCTGGGCGATCAGCTCAGCGACACCGTAGCCGAAGCGGATCGGCGCATGTATGCGATGAAGGCAGAGCACCATCGCCAGCGGGGCGCATGCCATTAGCGGGCTGAGGCGCCGTTTCGATGCGCCAGCCCATTTCTGCGCCTTGGCGGTGAGAGCCTGCGGCGGCTGCGAGGCATGGTGCGTACCCAATGCTGGCGTTTGTCGTTTTTTAGGGGGTAAAGTGCTTCGTCTGCAGAGCATCGACGGTATGCCGATGTCGGGCGTGCAAGCTGCGCCCGGCATCCGGCCGGTGCTTTGATGAATCCATCCGCCGTTGTTTCTGCCCTGGAGAGATGGCCGTGGCAGGGAGAGCGGCACTTAAATCGTGAAAGGGAGTCCACCATGTCCGTTTTTAAACCTGGATTGCTGGTCGCGGCCAGTCTGTTGCTGGCCGCCTGCGGCGCCGATGAACCGGCGCAGGAGGCGCACTCGGTCAGCTCGGAGGCGCCGGCGCCGATAACAGCACCGGCACCGGAGGCTGCATCCTCGCTGCCGGCAGAACCGGAGGCGGTGGTATCCGCCAGCGAGCCGCCTCAGCCTGTGGTAGAGCCGATCGCGCAGGTCAATCCTGCGGCGCAGTTCTGTGCCGAGCAGGGCGAGTACGACCTGGCAACGGGGGACTGTATCCTGCGCGATGGGCAGCGGGTCAGCGCCTGGGAATACTTCCGCACACAGAGCGCCGATAACGAAAAACTCGGTATGGCCAATCCGGCCGCCGTCTACTGCGAAGAGCAGGGTGTCTATGATGCGGTACTGGGCAGCTGTACCCTGCGTGATGGCACTCAGGTCGATGCCTGGGATTTTTTCCGCAGTCAGGAAACGGTCAGTCTGCAGCCGCAGACCCAGGCCAACCCGGCGGCCGTCTTCTGCAGCGCTCAGGGGCAGTACGATCTGGGGACCCGTCAGTGCCTGCTGAGTGATGGCCGCAAGGTCGATGCCTGGGACTATTTCCGTGAGCAACAGTCAGCGGCGGTCGCCGAGGGGCTTGCCAACCCGGCGGCAGAATTTTGTGCCGAGCAGGGGGAATACGACCTGGCCAGCGGCAACTGTATTCTGGCCGATGGCACGGTGATCGGGGCCTGGGACTACTTCCGCAGTCAACACCCCTGATACGTCGTTCGGGGTATGGCCTGTCTGTCGGCTGTACCCTGATCGCTCCCCGTTCGCGCTTGATACCTCTCGATACCCGCTTGAGGGGGTGTCGCTGCTGATCTCATCACGATCCTGATCGATTCCTGACTCTGTGGCTGCCTCGCCACTGCGGTTACCCTGCCTGATCCTGTCGACGCGCGATCCTGTGTGTCCGTTTTATGCCTTGGGATGTCTCCGTGCGCTGTTCTGGCAACGGGCGCTGGCTTCGGCTCCGATCAGCGCAGGCCCTTGTTGTATGGGAAATGCTCTTTTTGTGTCGTAATTCATCAATTTGTAACAGCCGCTCCGTCGGCGATTGCAAATAAACACGACTCTCACTAAGATTCGCGACCGCCAACACCATGAATCAAGGATTTTCCCAGAATGAACAAGATTGCTCTTGCGGGCGCTGTGGCTTCTGCGCTGGCGTTCACGACCTCGGCCCAGGCGGTCGAAAACGATCTGATGACCGCCGTGCGGACCAGTACGCCGATCATCATCGATGGCCACGCCGAAGCCCTGTGGGATCAGGCCGAGGCCCTGACCGTGACCGTCAATGAACTGCCGTACGAGCCGAACAACGGTTATGCCGGCATGACCGAGGTCGATGTCGAGCTCAAGGCGCTCTACGACGATGAGCACATCTATCTGCAGGCGCGCTGGCAGGATCCGAGCAAAAGTCTTGCGCGTTTTCCCTGGGTCAAGCAGGAGGACGGCAGCTGGAAACAGCTGATGAACAAGGACAGTACCCAGCACGAGAACACCTACTACGAGGATAAGTTCTCCTACTTCTGGGACATCAACAACAAGGGCTTTGCCAAGAAAGGCTGTGACCGTTCCTGCCATATGGTCGAAGAGGGCACCATCAAGGGTATTCCCGATACCTCGGCTGGTCGTCACTACACCGCCAGGGACGGGGAAACCATCGATATGTGGCACTGGAAGAGTGCGCGCACCAACCCCGTCGGCCAGGTGGATGATCAGTACGTCAACCACAATCGCAACGAGGCCAAGGAGTGGGGGCGTCACAGCGATGACAAGACCGCGGGTGCCTATGTCAACAACATCAACGCCGAAGGCACCGCGCCGGCGTGGATGAACAAGACCGCTTCTGAAGAGAACACCTACTGGGTGCTGGACAGCGACAAGGTGCCCTTTGAAGATCACTTCAAACCCGGCGATGTGATCGGTGGTATTGTGGCCAAACCAGCCGAAGGCAACCGCGGCGATCTGCCGGCCAAAGCCGTTTGGCATGATGGCGTCTGGACGCTGGAGATCAAGCGTACCCTGACCACCCAGCATGAAAACAGCGCCAGCCAGGATGTGCAGTTCGATGATCTGTCCAAGACCTATCTGTTCGGCGTGGCGGTGTTCGACAACACCCAGATCAACCACCTGTACCACAAGAAGTCGTTGAAGATGCGCTTCGAGCAATAAGGGCGCTTTGCACATACGACCTGCATAATTCGGGCGGTATCTTCGGGTGCGGCCCGATTTTCTGTTGTTTTGTTTCTGTTTTCTGCCGCGGCGCGCTTGCCGCGCGCTCCGTGACTCTGGGATGTGTCCTATGCAACCGGTTCTGACCCCCGAACTGTCGCCGCCAGGCCTGTGGGTGCGCCTGGCCTATCATGCCTACCGTTGGCGGGGGTTACCCTGGCTGGTGTTGGTGGCCGGCATCTGTATCTGGCAGGCCTGGCTCGGGTTTGACTACAACTCCAATGAGACCACCAACCTGGCGCTGCGCATCGGCCGTGCCAGCGCCTATCTGCTGCTGGTATTGATGGTGCTGCTGTGGCTGCCGGTAGCGCGTCAGCTGATCTCGTTCTGTTACCGCAGCACGCTGGCGCGCTGGTTGCCGCTTGATCAGCTAAAAGCCGTGCACCGCTGGATCGGCCATCTGCTGCTGGCGGCGTCTCTGGCCCATGGGGCGGGTTATCTCTGGTATTTCACCACGCTCGAAGAGCCCTTTACCAAGGTGCTGCTGGGCACCGAGCCCGATCTGGTGCGCTCGATGAAGACCAATATGTACGAGTTCGTCAGTGATGATGACGCGATCGAACGGGTGGCCGACTGGATCGCCGCGGGCAGCCCGAAGGACCAGTTCGAGGCTGAGATCAAGCCGGTGATGCAGGAGGACTGCACCAAGTGCCACAGCACCACCTCGACCATGACCTATGCGATCCCGTCCCTGCCGCTGAGTCACTACGAGCAGGTGCTCGAGCATACCGGCAGCGGTATTGCCAGCCGGCAGTTCCGTATCAATTTCAGCGGCATCGCCATGCTGGTGCTCTTTGCCGTGGTCTGGGCCAGTTCTTTACTCTGGGTGCGTAAACGCCACCACCACCAGTTCCAGAAACTGCACCGCCTCGGTTATATCGCCGCCTTCCTGGGCCTGCTGCATCTGCCGACCCTGGACTGGTTGATCGCGCCACTGGTGATTCTGGCGATCGAGCTCTATCTCGGCCGCAGGCAGAAATTATACAAGGACTGCCCTGCGCGCTTGCAGGCGCTCAGCGATGAGCTGGTGCGTCTGGAGATCGATGTGCCGGCGGGCCTCAACCGCCACCCCGGACACTATGTGCAGATTCGTATTCCGGAGCTGGGCCGTGACGAGTGGCACCCCTTCAGCCTGACCGAAACCGGTTCCAGCGACCGCAGTGCGCCGCTGGTACTGAAGATCCGTAAACTGGGGGACTGGACCGCCCGTCTGCAGGCGATGGTGCCGAACGGCCGTGAACATGCGCTGCGGGTTGATGTGCGTGGTGCCTGGGCGAGCCCGGTGGCCGTAGCGCCGCAGCGTGGCGACTGGCTGATGGTCGCCGGCGGCATCGGCGTCACCCCCTTTATGAGCCTCCTGCACTATGTGCGTCAGCACGGTCTGGGGCCGCAGGGGCCGGCGCGCGCCCTGTATCTGGTCTGGGTGCTGCGCGAGCCGGAGCTGATCCACTGGATCAGTCCACTGGTGGAATCGCTCTGTCAGAAGATGGCCATTCGTGTCTGGTTCTATCTCGATAACCCCGAGATCGAGCGTCCGAACTACTGGTATGACTCAGGTGCAGCGGATGAAGCAGGCAGTGCCTGCGAACGGGCCATTCACCTGTGCTGGGGGCGCCCGGACTGGGATGAGCTGCTCGATGGCATCGAGCTCGAGCGCCGTCAGCGTTCGGCGGCCGAGGGGGAACAGCGCCGGGCGCCGACCGCCTTTGTCTGCGGCCCCGATGGCCTGGCTCGAGCATTTGGTCGTGCCTGTCGGGTACGCTGCTGGACGCTGCACGAGGAACAGTTCTGATCCGGGAACGGGCCTTTGGCCCGTTTTTTTGTACGGGCGTTGCTGCAGAGCGATGCCGGAATCGTTGCCTCGGGCTGAAAATGGCGGCAAGATTTTGGCGCACCCATGTCGGGTGCCCACAGGCCTCCATCGGCCTCGTGTGTTGTCAATGCAGCAGAAGGAATTGCGCAATGAACGTTGTAAAACTCTGTGTACTTTCACTGACACTGGGGCTGTTGTACGGCTGTGCGTCCGGTGCCAAGCAGCAGAACATGGTGTATGACCAGACCAGCGGTCTGGATTATGACGCGGCCCTGTACGGTGAAATCGAAGTCGCCGAGGTGGCCGGCGGTGAGGAAACCAATCCGCTGTGGACATCTGAGATCAGCGATGCAGCGTTTCGTGACGCCGTCGAGATGAGTCTGGTCAGTCAGCGGCTGTGGGGTGAAGACGCCCGCTATGCCCTGGCGGTCGAGCTCATGGAAGTCGATCAGCCGCTGTTCGGTCTTGATTTTACCGTTACCACCGAAGTGCGCTATCGCCTCACCGATACCCGGACCGGTGAAGTGCTGATGGATGAACAGGTCTCCGGCCAGCATACCGCTACGCCGGGAGATGCTTTTATTGCCGTCAA
>CAYWUD010000089.1:0-8519 GCA_964461355.1 uncultured Pseudomonadales bacterium
CGGCTTGCTGCTCGGCCCCTTGCACCGGCGGCTCGATATTTTCGGCGCTCGCCTCCGACGGGCCAGCGCTGTTTTCGGTTTCCTCACGCGATGCCGTACCCGGTGCACCGCCCACCGGGCGCTGAATCTGACGCAGTTCCGGCTGCTGCGGGTCGGGATTTTTCAGCGGCGCGCTCAGGGCGGTGCTCGACGGCTCCTTGAGAGGCGTCAGCACAACCGAACGGGTAACGGCTTCCGCATTATCGATCCGCGCCGGCGGCGGTGCCGCAGGCGGGGCGATCGGAAGTGTCAGGTGGCCGCCGACCAGCATGGGCGCCTACCTAGACCACCGTATCGATAAAGCGGCCGATCGTCTCGTCTTCGGTCTTGATCACTTCGGTAGAGGCCTCGACCTGCCGTTGACCGATGCGCTGCTCAACCAGCGCCGTGGCAAGTTCGGCCGAGTCAACCGGGGCGGTTGTACCCTGCTGGGCAATGGTCTGGGCCGCTTCACGCACCTGAGTCTGGCCTCGCTGGATACCGATCAGACCGGATTGAAAGGCACTGTTGACATCCATCCTCTGTTCCTCGACGTGCACCTGGTGAATCGGGCGAGCAGCCACGGGATGCAGCTCGCCTTATTGACAAGTCTAGTGCCAGCGCCTACGGGAAGGAACTAACCATTGGTTATAAAACCAGCAAAATGCGCACTAGTCCCGCTGCGGCCACTCCAGGTATGCAGCCGCCGCAGCCGGCCCTTCGGGCAGATAGGGCAGTACGCCCAGGCAGGGTGCGGAAATCAGCTGCCTGAGGGTTTCAAGGTTCTCGGCCTGACGGCTCATCGGCTCGGCCTGCGGTTGATTGGCGATCCAGCCGGCCAGATGCAGGCCATCGGCGCGAATCGCCTCCACGGTCAGCAGCGCATGGTTGATACAGCCAAGCTTCAGCCCCACCACCAGAATCACCGGCAACTGCAACGCCCTGGCCAGATCGGCCAGCGTCTCGCGGCCATTGAGTGGCACGCGCCAGCCCCCGGCCCCTTCGATCAGGGTCAGATCGGCGCCCTGTACCAGCACCCCGCGACAGAGCCCGGCAAGACGATCCGCAGACAGCACACGGCCCGCTTCGGCCGCCGCGATATGGGGTGCGATCGGCGGTTCCAGGCAGATCGGATTGACCTGATCGTAATCGAGCTCAAGGCTCATCGCCTCGATCAGGGCGAGTGCATCGCTATTGCGCAGCCCCTCGCCCAGATCCTCGCAACCGGCCGCCACCGGTTTCACCGCCGCCGTGCTCAGGCCCTGCGACCGGGCCCGGTAGAGCAGTGCGCAGCTGGCAAAGGTCTTGCCGGCATCGGTATCGGTGCCGGTTACAAAGAAACGCTGTTTGGCCATCAATACGACTCCTGTTCGCGGACTCTAGGCCGACGGGGCCTGAAGATGGGTCCAGATCACCTGGTAACTGAGCGGCAGCCCCGCGGGGGTGCGCATCTGTTCGTAGGCCGCAGTCAGACGCGCCAGCGCCCGGCGATTGAGGTGCGGGCGCGGACGCCCCAGCACGGTGTTGACACCCAGCGACTTCAGCTCGGCCGTCAGGGCGCGAAGATCCGGGTAAAAAAGCCGTACCGGTGCCACCTGCCAGTCGATCAGCTGCAACCCCGAGGCCTCGGCCTGGGCGCGTTGCTGTTCGGCTGCGGGATAGCGGTTATGGTGCGGCTCGGCATCGACCGCCTGCCAGGCGCGCGCCAGTTCCGGCATCGAACCGGCTGCCAGAGTTGCCAGCAGCGCGTGCCCGCCGGGGCGCAGGACGCGCTTGAGTTCAGCCAGAACCCTGGAAAAATCGCGGCACCACTGGATCGCCAGGCTGCTGAACACCAGCTCCAGCGACTGATCCGCCAGCGGCAACTGCTCGGCATCGCCCTGCAGATAAACCGCACGCGCACCGAGTCGCTGACGCGCGAACTGCAGCATGCCGGGGGCCAGATCAAGCAGCAGCAGCGGCGCTTCGGGATAGCGCTGACCCAGCGTCTGCGCATAGACGCCGGTACCGGCGCCCAGATCCAAGATAGGCCCCGTCACGGACGCCGGCAGACCCTGCAGCAGACGCTCCGCGACCTGACGCTGCAGAGTCGCGGCCTGATCATAGCTGGCTGCAGCGCGACTGAAGGCACGGGTAATACGCACCTGGGCATCCGCGTGGCGGGTAAATGGGGTCATCAACGCGCGCCGTTTACTGAAACTGCTGATAGAACGCCTGCAGCTCCTGCGCGACGGCCGCAGGCCGCTCATAGGGCAGCAGATGACTGCCCGGCAGCGCCTTCACCGGATGCTGTTCGAGTTCGAGCTTCTGCCCGGCGCCCCAGGGCACCAGCGCATCGGCCAGCGCAAAGAGATGCAGACGCGGCTGGGTATAGCGGTTCCAGGCCGACATCAGTTCGGCTTCGGCAAGCCAGTCCAGGCCATCCAGGTAGTGCCAGTCGGCCTCGTATCCCATCTCCTGCTTGATCTGGCGGTACAGGCCACGCTGATCGGCGGCGCCAAACGTACACATACCGGCGAAGGCGGTCAGGGCGATCTTCGGCAGGTTGTGTACCTGATCGTAGAAGGAGGCGAACTCGCCGCTATCCATGGCCGTTTCCCAGGTCTCCTGTTCGACAAAACAGGCGTTGGTGCAGAGGGTCACCAGACCCACGACCTTCTCCGGCGCCTTCGCCGCCGCCAGTGACGCCAGCACCCCGCCGAGTGACCAGCCGGCCAGCACGACCGGCTCGTCAAAGCGTGCCAGCAGACGATCGACCGCCTCGTTCAGACAGCTCGGCGCCTCATTGCCATCAAAACCCGGAATCTTGCGGGTCTTGGCCGGAATACCGGCTTCGCGCAGTTTTTTCGCCAGCGGGATCAGGGTGCTGGTGGGCATGCCCCAGCCCGGCAGTAGAATCAGCGGCGGCTTACTCATCGGTAGTCTCCAGGTCTTCCAGAGCGCGGGCCAGCGCCCGCAGCAATCGGTCTATATCAGCCTCGGAATGGGCGGCCGAGAGGGTAACACGCAGACGGGCGGTATCCCGAGGCACGGTCGGCGGGCGGATCGCCGTTACCAGAATGCCCTGCCCGCGTAAGTGCTCACTCATCGCCAGCGCCCTGTCGGCACTGCCCAGCAGAATCGGCTGGATCGGCGTAGGCGAATCCATCAGGGTCAGCCCGAGCGCCTCGGCGCCATTCCGAAAACGGGCAATCAGCGCATTCAGGTGTTCCCGGCGCCAGCGTTCGCCCTGCAGCAGCTCGAGCGCCTTCAGCGTTGCCGCGGCCACGGCCGGCGGCTGCCCGGTGGTGTAGATGTAGGTGCGCGAGAACTGGATCAGCGTTTCGATCAGCGCCTCGGAGCCGGCGACAAAGGCCCCGGCAGTACCGAAGGCCTTGCCCAGGGTACCCACCAGAATCGGCAGCGCTTCGGTATCCAGACCACACTGCTCGGCCACACCACCGCCCTGCTCGCCCAGTACGCCAAAGCCGTGGGCATCGTCGACCATCAGCCAGGCATCCTGTCTGCGGCAGCTCTGGGCCAGCGCAGGCAGATCGGCAACATCCCCATCCATGCTGAACACGCCGTCAGTAACCACCAACTTGCGTGGCGCATCGCTGGCCTCGAGCAGACGCTCGAGATGGGCCCCGTCGTTATGGCGGTAGCGCTGGAACCGGGCCTGTGCCAAAAGGCCGCCATCGAGCAGCGAGGCGTGATTCAGACGATCCTCGAACACGGCATCGCGGCGTCCCAGCAAGGCGGCGATCACACCCAGATTGGCCATATAGCCGGTGGAGTACAAAAGCGCCCGCGGCCGTCCGGTAAACGCCGCCAGCGCTTCCTCCAGCGCCTGATGCGGCGCCTGATGCCCGTTGACCAGATGACTGGCACCGGAACCGACGCCATAACGCTCGGCGGCATCGATAAAGGCGCGGCGCACCTCGGGGTGGTTGGCCAGCCCCAGATAATCGTTGCTGCAAAAGGCCAGCAACGCCTGCCCGTCGACTTCGATCGCCGGCTGCTGCGGCCCCGCCAGCGTCAGGCGCCGGCGGTACAGCTGCTCGCGCTGACGCTGCTCCAGCGCCGCCGCCAGTGCCTGGTCCATCGACTCACTCATGCCTGTGCGGTCGTGTTCGCAGTGGCGTCGACAAAAAGTTCGGCGTCGGCCTGATCGCTGATGCGATTCAGCAGATTGGCGGTCTGCGCTTCATCGCTTTCGCGGGTGCTGTGCTCTTCGGGATGAATCCCCAGACGCTTGAACAGCTGCTGATCCTCATCCGCCTCCGGGTTGGTGGTGGTGAGCAGCTTGCAGCCGTAGAAGATCGAGTTGGCCCCGGCCAGAAACGCCAGTGCCTGGGTCTGATCGTTCATCTCCTCACGACCGGCCGAAAGGCGCACGTGCGAGCGCGGCATCATGATCCGGGCCACGGCGATCATGCGGATAAAGTCAAAGGGATCGACCGGTGCAGCGTCTTCCAGCGGCGTACCGGCCACCTTCACCAGCATGTTCACCGGCACGCTCTCCGGGTGCTCCGGCAGGTTGGCCAGCTGCACCATCAGCCCCAGACGGTCATCGATGGTCTCACCCATGCCGATGATACCGCCCGAACAGATCTTCATACCGGCATCGCGCACATAACCCAGCGTGCGCAGACGATCGCTGTAGGTGCGGGTAGTGATGATCTTGCCGTAGAACTCCGGCGAGGTATCGAGGTTGTGGTTGTAGTAATCGAGCCCCGCCTCGGCCAGCTGCCGGGTCTGCTCCTCGTTCAGCTGCCCCAGGGTCATGCAGGTCTCAAGGCCCAGCGCTTTTACCTGGCGCACCATCTCCAGCACGTAGGGAAAGTCTTTTGCCGGCGGGTTCTTCCAGGCCGCCCCCATGCAGAAGCGGCTGGAACCGTTGGCCTTGGCCGTTTTGGCCGCCTCGATCACCCGCTCGACTTCGATCAGCTTCTCCTTTTCCAGACCGGTATTGTGATGACCGCTCTGCGGGCAGTACTTGCAGTCCTCGGGGCAGGCGCCGGTCTTGATCGACAGCAGGGTGCTGACCTGGACCGCATTGGCATCGAAGTGTGCACGGTGCACAGTCTGCGCCTGAAACAGCAGATCGTTGAAGGGTTGCTCGTACAGCGCCCGTACCTGGGCAAGGGTCCAATCGTGACGAAGGCTCATGGGGCGCTCCTGGGCACGCAAGCTGGTGCAGTGAAAAGAGGGTGCGGCGAAGGGCGGCCAACTGAGCCACGCTTGAGCTATGACGCACAAAACTTCGCGCAACATAGTGAAGCAGCACTTGAGCTGTCAACTTAAAACTGTATCCGCGGTTTACAAAACCCTGCTGTGGACGCTCGGTCTCGACCGCTGCTGTCTGCTCTGCGGCGCCAGCAGTCCGATCGCCCAGCCCTTCTGCCCCGGATGCCAGCGCGAGCTGCCCTGGCTGGACGATGACACCTGCTGTCCGCGCTGCAGTCTGCCCGATAGCGCCGGCCACCTCTGCAAGGGGTGCAGCACGGACGCCTTTGCCTTCGATGACTGTATCGCGGCCGCCGCCTATCGCTGGCCGCTCGACCGCCTGATCGGCGCGTTCAAGTATCACGACCGCCCTGCGGTGCTGCCGGCCCTGGCGGATCCTCTGCTCCTGCGCCTGCAGCAGCATTACCGCACGCAGCCCTGGCCACAGCTGCTGCTCGGCGTCCCCCAGCATCCGCAGCGTCTGCGCGAGCGCGGCGTCGATCAGGCAGCCCTGCTGGCGCGCTACCTCAGCCGGAGCACCGGCATTGCCTACCGGCGCCGGCTGCTCAAACGGCTGCGCCACACTCCCAGCCAGCAGGCCCTGAGCACCCGCGACCGGCACCGCAATATCCGCGGCGCCTTTGCCCTCTGCGGCCATCTGCCACAGACGCATATCGCGCTGATTGACGATGTCGTTACCTCAGGCGCCACCGTTTCCGAACTGGCGCGGCTGCTGCGCCAGGCCGGGGCCACCCGGGTGGATATCTGGGCGCTGGCACGCACGCCGCGGGCAGCGCATCAGCAGCCGTGACAGCCCCGGGGCGCCTGCTACAATCGCCGCATCTCGCCCTCGGCCGCCATCACGGAACCTGCCATGACCCACCCCTTTGACGCTCTGACCCCGGATCTTATTCTCGATGCCGTCGAGAGCCTCGGCCTCTACAGCGATGCCCGCATACTGGCGCTCAACAGCTACGAAAACCGTGTCTATCAGGTCGGCCTCGAAGAGGGGGCACCGCTGATCGCCAAGTTCTACCGTCCCGAACGCTGGAGCGAGGCGCAGATCCTCGAAGAGCATCGGTTCAGTCAGGCTCTGGCCGAGGCCGAACTGCCGGTGGTGGCACCGCTGGAGATCAACGGCTCAACCTTGCATCAGCACCAAGGCTTTCTGTTTTCCCTCAGCCCGCGGCGCGGCGGCCATGCGCCGGAGCTCGACAACCTCGAGCATCTGTATCAGCTCGGGCGTCTGCTCGGACGGATTCACGCCCAGGGCGCATGCGCTTCATTTCAGCACCGCCCCACCCTCGAGCCGGTGGAGCGGGCCCGCGAAGCGGCCGATTATCTGCTGCGCCACTGCGTGCCGGATGACCTGAAAACGGCCTACCGCACCCTGACCGACGACCTGCTGCAGAAGATGAGCGCGCTCTGGCAGCAATACCCGCCTGCACAAAGCCTGCGCCTGCATGGCGACTGTCACCCGGGCAATATCCTCTGGCGCGAGCAATACTTTAATTTTGTCGACTTTGATGATTGCGTGCAGGGCCCGGCGATCCAGGATCTGTGGATGCTGCTCTCGGGGGAGCGACAGCAGCAGGAGCTGCAGCTGGGCGAACTGATTGCCGGTTACGAGGAGTTTTTCCCCTTTGACGCCCGCGAGCTGCACCTGATCGAACTGCTGCGCACCAGCCGTCTGCTGCACTACAGCGCCTGGCTGGCACGGCGCTGGGATGATCCGGCATTTCCCCGCGCCTTCCCCTGGTTTGCCGGCGGCCGCTACTGGGGCGATCAGATTCTCGAACTGCGCGAACAACTGGCTGCGCTCGACGCACCGACACTGCGTCTGCTGTAGACCGATTTGGAGGGAACCATGGCACGCATTCTGACACTGGCAACACTGCTGTTTCTGCTCCTTGGCACTGCGGCCCGCGCGGCCGAGGAGCCGGTCGCCAACGCCTTGCTGCCACCCTCGATCAAGAAGATCACCCAGACCCTGAACGGCCTGCAGCAGAACACCGAGCTGAGCGAAGAGCGCCGCACCCTGCTCAGCGAGCGCTACGAGCAGACCCTCGATCTGCTGCAGGCGCAGCAGGAGTTCCAGCGCCAGCTCGAACAGCTGGATGCGGAGCTGGCCAGCGCTCCGCGCGAACTGGAGCAGATTCAGCGCACACTGGCGCGCACCGCACCCACCGCAGAGGAAGCGCTGCAGCAGCAACTGGCCGCGCTCGACCTGAGCGCTCTGGAACAGAAGGAACTTGAGCTCGAGAACCGCCAACAGACCCTGCAGCAGCAGCTCGAGCACCTCAACAGTCAGATCACCACCGAACAGGGGCGCCCGGAGCGCGCACAGGCGCGCAGCGATCAGATCGCCGGCGAACAGGCCGAGATCAGCAAGGGACTGGCCCAGCTCCTGGACCTGACCAGCCTGACACCGGAACAGCAGGCCGAGCGTACCTGGCTGCTGAGCCGACAACAGACGCTGCAGAGCGAACGCCTGCTGCTGCGCCAGCAGCTGCGTGCCAGCAGCAGTCGTCTGGACCTGCTGATGGCCAAGCGCACCCAGGCGCGCGAGCAGAACGACAACCTCAGCCGCGAACTGCAGCTGCTGCAGGCAGAGCTGCTGCAACGGCGCCGCCATGAGGCCGAACAGACCCTGGCCGAAATCGAGCAGCGTGATCTGGATGACCCGCGCATCACCGAGCTGCAGCAGCAGAACAACGGCCTCGGCCAGCGCCTGCTGCAACTGACCGATCAGCAGCGCGAGCTGCAGCAGCACAGCAACAGCACGGCGGCGCTGCAGCAGCGTCTGAGCCAGCTGGAACAGGCGATTGCGGCCCAGAACGTGGCCCTTGAAGGCAGCCCCGAACTGGGCCGTCTGCTGCTGCAGCAACGCAAGGAACTGCCCAACCTGTCGCCCTACGCCGAACTCGACCGCGAAATTGCCGATCTGCGTCTGGAGCAGTTTCAGCTCTACCGTCAGCGTCAGGAGCTGGTGGATATCCCCCGCCGGGTCGAGGAACTGTTGAGCCGCGCGCCGGCCGAGATACCGGTTCGGGCACACGTCAAAGCGGTACTCGCTGAGCAGCTTGAAACCCAGCGCAACCTGCTCGATCGCCAGCAGCAGCTGCTGAGTCAGAACCTCAATCTGGCGGTAGATCTCAAGCTCAACCAGAAACAGCTGCAGCTGCAGATGGCGCAGATGCGCCAGCAGCTGCAGCAGCAACTGTTCTGGCTACCGACGTCGCTACCCTTCAGCCTGCACTGGCTGCAGCAACTACCCGAACAGGTAGCCCGCG
>CAYWUD010000090.1:0-2116 GCA_964461355.1 uncultured Pseudomonadales bacterium
AGCTGCGTTGGATCTGGTGGTAACCGATGGCGCACAGAATCCAGATAGGCAGCAGAATGGCGACCGTGGTGAGTATCAGCTTCCAGGTGAAGATGCGTCCGTGCATCAGGCTCTCCCCAAAACAAAACGAGCAGGAGCGGTATTCTCCTTTGCTTAGCCTAGTCGACCGGGGATGCCCATTTAGATAAATTTGTTCTAGTTCGGCCGCTGTAGCACGGCCCTGATCCGCGGTATTGAGTTTTGCGGAGGCATAAAAAAAGCCCCCGAAGGGGGCTTTTTTGCCGCGAAGGCTTATTCGTCGAGGAAGCTGCGCAGGTGATCCGAGCGGGTCGGATGACGCAGCTTGCGCAGCGCCTTGGCTTCGATCTGACGAATCCGTTCACGGGTAACGTCAAACTGCTTGCCCACCTCTTCAAGGGTGTGATCGGTATTCATGTCGATACCGAAACGCATCCGCAGAACCTTGGCTTCGCGTGCGGTGAGGCCGCTGAGCACTTCGCGGGTCGCTTCGTGCAGGCCTTCTGCAGTGGCCGAATCGATCGGAGACTCGATGGTGCTGTCTTCGATAAAGTCGCCCAGATGGGAATCTTCATCGTCACCGATCGGGGTTTCCATGGAGATCGGTTCCTTGGCGATCTTCAGTACCTTGCGGATCTTGTCCTCGGGCATCTCCATCCGCTCGGCCAGCTCTTCCGGGGTGGGCTCGCGGCCCATCTCCTGCAGCATCTGACGGCTGATGCGGTTGAGCTTGTTGATGGTTTCGATCATGTGTACCGGAATACGGATGGTACGGGCCTGGTCGGCGATCGAGCGGGTGATCGCCTGACGAATCCACCAGGTGGCATAGGTCGAGAACTTGTAGCCGCGGCGGTACTCGAACTTGTCGACCGCCTTCATCAGGCCGATATTGCCCTCCTGAATCAGATCCAGGAACTGCAGGCCGCGGTTGGTGTACTTCTTGGCAATCGAGATCACCAGACGCAGGTTGGCCTCGACCATCTCTTTCTTGGCGCGGCGGGCACGGGCCTCACCGATCGACATGCGACGGTTGATTTCCTTGATTTCGCTGATTTCAAGGCCGGATTCGGCCGCAATGGCAATCAGCTTTTTCTGCGCCCGCTGGATTTCCATGCGCTGGATTTCCAGGCCGTCGGCACAATCGGCATTCTCACTGATCAGCTGGTCCAGCCAGTCGAGATTGGTTTCGTTACCGGGGAAACTCTGGATAAAGGTCTTGCGCGGCAGACGGGCTCGGCGGACGCACAGCTGCATGATCGCCTTTTCCTGATTGCGCACGCGCTCGAGCGCGTCGCGAATACGGAATACCAGCAGATCGAACTGGCGCGGCACCAGTTTCAGGGGCATGAACAGCTGCGCCAGGAGTTCCTGCTCGGCACTGGCCTCGGCGCTTTCGCGGCCGAATTTCTCCATCGCCGCCAGGGTTTTCTGATACTGCTCGCGCAGTTCGCCGATACGCTGGTTGACCTCTTCGAGGTCCAGACCGCCCTCATCGGAGTCGTCGTCGGAGTCGTCGCTGTCGTCGTCGCTGTCGTCGTCGGAGGTGTCGTCGGCACTGTCGTCCTTGATGGCGGCGGCACCGTCGTTGTCGGCATCGATAAAGCCGCTCAGAAGGTCGGTCATGCGGCCTTCTTCGGTGTTGATGCGTTCGTGCTCATCCAGTACCAGCTCGACCGAACCGGGGTAGTAGGCCAGGGCGCCCATCACTTCACGCAGGCCTTCCTCGATGCGCTTGGCGATGACGATTTCGCCTTCGCGGGTCAGCAGCTCGACCGTACCCATCTCGCGCATGTACATGCGCACCGGGTCGGTGGTGCGTCCGGCTTCCTGTTCCACGGCGGCCAGAGCGGCTGCGGCCTCTTCGGCGGCGGCATCGTCGGAACTCGACTCGTTCAGCATCAGGGTGTCGGCATCGGGTGCTGCCTCAAACACGGAGATGCCCATGTCGTTGATCATTCGAATGATATCTTCGACCTGTTCCGGATCGGTAATATCTTCCGGGAGGTGGTCATTCACCTCGGCATAGGTCAGGTAACCCTGTTCCTTGCCGCGGCTGATCAACTCTTTGAGACGAGACTGTTGCTGGGAACTAGTGGGC
>CAYWUD010000090.1:2126-8268 GCA_964461355.1 uncultured Pseudomonadales bacterium
CCTTTACAACGAAAAGTGCAGTGCCGGACGAGCGCATGAAAGCGGGCCAGTATACTGGAGTCAACAAGCGCTTCCTAGATCGGAAAACCCTAAGACTATAGATGAGGGAGATTCACCGGAGTTCAACCCCGTAGCATCGCCTAGTGGTGTTTTTTCAGTTTTAGCTCATACAGCGTGTCGAGCAGGGCACGGGCCTGGGTTTTATCCAGATTGCGGTAGTCGATGGCACCGATCTGCTGGCGGTGCTGCTCAAGACGGCGTTCGGCAGCCAGTTTGCGCAGCGCGCCGAGGGTATCCAGAAACTCCGGTTCGATCTCCGCGATCGGCAGTTCCAGTTCGCCAATGGCCTGCAGGCGTGCTCCGGCCGCAGTACCGTACCACTGCCCCAGCGGCAGGCAGGCGCTGGCGGTCGGCTGTGCGCGGAACGTCTGCAGCAGACTGTGCAGCAGCAACAGATCCGGATCCTGTTCGTGCTCTACAGAGTCCAGCGGTGCACAGCGGCTTGCCAGTGCGGGTGCCTGCAGCAGCAGGCGGATGGCCCGTTGCGCCAGCTGTTCGACATTCTGTGTCCGGTTACTGGAGCGCTCTCGCTTGGGGGGATGTTCGCTTGTTGCCTGCGGTGCCGGTGTCCCTGTGGGCTCTGGGCGTGGCGAGGGCGTCTGCGGCCGTGCATCGAGGCTGTGCTGGCGCTCGGGCCGCGGTTCCGGCAGCTGCAGATCCTCGATACGGATACCGATCTGTTCGGCCAGCTGGGCCTCGAGCATCTTGCGGAAATTACCCGCTGGCAGCGGTGCCAGATACTGGCCGGCGCGCTCGGAGAGCTGGTTGCGGCCGTTGATGGTATCGAGCGCGAGGCCTTCGGCGAGGTGGCCGAAAAAGAATGCAGCCAGTTCCTGCGCATCCTCTTTCAGGCGTGTTTCAAACGCGGTGCGTCCTTCCTGGCGGATCAGTGAATCAGGGTCCTCGCCGTCGGGCAGAAACAGGAAACTGGCACTGCGGCCGCCTTCCATCTGGGGCAGGGTCGCTTCCAGGGCGCGCCAGGCCGCCTTGCGTCCGGCTGCATCGCCATCGAAGCAGAACGTGACCTGAGAGACCTGCTTGAACAGCAGCTGGACGTGCTCCGGGGTACAGGCGGTGCCGAGCGTGGCCACGGCATAGTTCACCCCCTGCTGGGCCAGAGCCACGACATCCATATAGCCTTCGACCACCAGCAGGCGATCGAGCTGGCGGTTGCTCTGCAGTGCTTCATACAGGCCGTAGAGTTCACGCCCCTTGTGAAACAGCGGGGTTTCCGGCGAGTTCAGGTATTTTGGCTTGCTGTCATCGAGCACGCGGCCGCCAAAACCGAGCACGCGTCCGCGGCGATCGCGGATCGGGAACATGATCCGGTTGCGAAACCGATCGTACTCGCGGTTCTGTTCCGGGTTATGCAGACGCATGCCGGCCGTGGTCAGCTGCTGTGCCAGCGCCGGGCTGTCATTGTGCTCCAGTGCCTGCAGCAGATTGTCCCAGCCGGGCGGTGCATAGCCGATGCCAAACCGCTGACAGGTGCTTGCCTCCAGACCGCGCTGCTGCAGATAGTTCAGGGCCTGGGTATGGGCGCCGAGCTGCTTCTGGTAGTACTGGCTGATCTGGGCCAGCAGGTCATACAGGGCCTGGTAGCGGGCATGCTGGGCCTGTTCGCGTGCCGAGGTTTCGCGCGGCACGTCGATATGCAGACGCTGAGCGAGAAATTCGATCGCTTCGACAAAGTCCAGGTGGTGGTATTCCTTGATAAAGGAAACCACATTGCCGCCGGCGCCGCAGCCGAAACAGTAATAAAGCTGCTTGTCGGCACTGACGTAGAAAGAGGGGGATTTTTCCTGGTGGAAGGGACAGCAGGCGCTGTAGTCCTTGCCCTTCTTTTTCAGGGGGACGACCGAGTCCACAACATCGACGATATCGATGCGTTCGAGCAGACTGTCGATAAAGCTGTGGGGAATCATCGTCGTCTTGGGGATGGCTCATCCCCAGGGGCAGCGGGTTGAATCACTGCCCCGGGAAAGAGGTCAGGCAAGCCGGCCTTTGACCAGCTTGCTGACTTCAGCCATATCGGCCCGACCTTGCAGCTTCGGCTTGAGCACGGCCATCAGTTGTCCCATGGCCTGCATGCCTTCGGCGCCGGTTTCGGCGATGGCTTGCATGATAAGTTCGTTGATCTCATCGGCGGTCAGCGGTTGCGGCAGAAATTCCTGGATAATATCCAGTTCCAGCGCTTCCTGAGCGGCCAGATCATCGCGACCGGCATCGGTGTACTGGGTGAAAGAATCACGGCGCTGCTTGGCCATCTTGTCCAGAATGGCCAGGGTGCGCGTATCATCGACGCTGATCTGCTCATCCACTTCCACCTGTTTGATGGCCGCGAGAATCAGACGTACGGTGCCAAGACGTGGTTTGTCCTTGGCGCGCATCGCTGCTTTCATGGCATCGGTCAGGCGTTCACGGATGGTCTGTTCGCTCATAACTGTCCTTAAATGTGGCTTGGGGCCCAGATCAAAAAACCTATCAGAGGTGAAAGCCTCTGCTTAGTAGAGACGCTCGCGACGACGCTGTTCACGCATCACCTTCTTGGCGTGGCGTTTTACCGCAGCAGCCTTGGAGCGCTTGCGAGTGGTGGTCGGCTTTTCGTAGTGCTCACGGCGACGTACTTCGGCCAGAACACCCGCTTTTTCGCAGGAACGCTTGAAGCGACGCAGAGCTACGTCGAACGGCTCGTTCTCTTTAACTTTAACAGCAGGCATTAAAGAATCACCTTACCTTGTTTGATCAATGAATGGATGGTTTGCCTAAGTTGCCGGGCCTGTACCCCGGATACCGGTGGTGGTCAGACAAATTAAGGCGGGCAATTTTACCGGCTGGGGTGCAACAGTGTAAAGGTGGTTGGTCAAAATTTGACAGGTTAGGGGTGTTTCCCCACTGGTGGCGCAGGCGGGGGGTCATTATCATGGGCGCCTGTTTGCCCTTGTTAAGGATCACCCGATGTTAGTGCTGGGAATCGAAAGCTCCTGTGATGAAACCGGCATCGCGCTCTATGACTCCGAGCGTGGTCTGCTGGCCGATGCGCTGTTCAGCCAAATCAAGATGCATGCCGAGTACGGCGGCGTAGTGCCGGAACTGGCGTCGCGCGATCATATTCGCCGGGTGCTGCCGCTGCTCGAACAGGTGCTGGCCGAGGCCGGACTGGACAAGGGGGCCATCGATGCGATCGCCTATACCAACGGGCCGGGGCTGATCGGTGCGCTGCTGGTCGGGTCTGCCGTAGGGCGCGCACTGGGCATGGCCCTCGGGGTGCCGACGCTGGGGGTGCATCATATGGAAGGGCATCTGCTGGCGCCGATGCTCGAGGATACCCCGCCGGCCTTTCCGTTTGTCGCTCTGCTGGTTTCGGGTGGCCACACCCAGCTGGTAAAGGTCGAGGGGATCGGGCGTTATGAACTGCTGGGCGAGTCGGTCGATGATGCCGCCGGCGAAGCCTTCGACAAGGCGGCCAAGATGATGGATCTCGCCTACCCCGGGGGGCCGGCGATCGCCAAGCTTGCCGCTTCAGGTGATTCTTCCCGTTACCGCTTCCCGCGTCCGATGTGTGATCGTCCGGGGCTGGATTTCAGTTTCTCCGGTCTCAAGACCTTTACCCTGACCACGGTGACCCAGGCCAGAGAGGCCGGTACGCTGGACGAGCAGACCAAGGCCGATATCGCCTGCTGCTTCGAAGATGCGGTGGTCGACACGCTGAGCATCAAGTGCAAGCGGGCGTTGCAGGCAACCGGCTTCAAGCGTCTGGTGATTGCCGGCGGCGTCAGTGCCAACCAAAAGCTGCGTATTCAGCTCGGCACCATGGCAGAAAAGCTCGGCGCCAGTCTGTTTTACGCCCGCCCGCAGTTCTGTACCGACAACGGTGCGATGATCGCCTATGCCGGTTGCCAGCGTCTGCTGGCCGGGCAGCGCTCGGAGTACGACAACCAGCCTAAACCGCGCTGGCCGTTGTGGGAGCTGCCGGCTCTGGAGCAGGTCGATGGATAAGGTTTTTATCCACAATCTGGAAGTCGAGGCCCGGATCGGTGTCTATGCGTCGGAATTGACGATCAGCCAGCCACTGGTCTTTCACCTTGAATTCGAGCATGACTTCAGCGCAGCTTTTGCCAGCGATGCGCTGGAGGATGCGCTCAACTACGATGCCATTCAGCAGGCGGTGCGTCGTTTTTGTGCCGAGCACCGTTTTGGCCTGCTGGAAACGCTGGCCGGCGCACTGATGCGGGCCCTGTTTGAAGCGTTTGAGCCGCTCGAAGTGATTCGCCTGCGGATCGAAAAGCCTCGGGCGATTGCCCCGGCGCTGGCGGCTATCGAATGCTGTCGCAGCCGCACCCAGCTGATGGGAACCC
Organism: uncultured Pseudomonadales bacterium; assembly: GCA_964461355.1. Lineage (GTDB taxonomy): Bacteria > Pseudomonadota > Gammaproteobacteria > Pseudomonadales > CAYWUD01 > CAYWUD01. The sequence goes on from CAYWUD010000090.1 coordinate 6,545, forward strand.
CCTGATGGCCGTGCACGTGGCACGCGGCGAGGCGTCTTTTTATCTTCTGGGTCTTTCCAGCAATGCAGCGCCCCAAATTCATGTTGCGGCGATGATCGAAGCGCTGGCGGGTCAGTTCGGTGAGCTGATGGTAAGCCGTATCTGCGTGACGGCGCCCTTCGGTGTCAGCGAGGCAGCACCCTTTTATAACCTTGCGGTACTGCTGCGCAGCGAGAATTGCGCAGATGCACTGAAACACTGGTGTCGCGCTCTGGAAGATCGGCTGGGGCGCGATCGTAGCAGTCCGGCGCGTCGCAGCCGGGTGACGGCGGATATCGATCTTCTGGCCTGTTGCACCGATTGCGCCGAGCTGCATCGTCTGGAGCTGGCCGACGAGCCTTACTACCTGCCGATGGTCGCCGAGCTGGTGGCGCTGGCCGAAGGGCGGACACCGACGTTGGTGCCAGCCGAGACTGCGGTGATCCGCAGCGGAGCCGTTGAGCTGGGTCCTGAACCGGCGCTGCTGGCGATGCAGGATCAGGAGTTGGTGTCGCTCAGTGCGCCGCGGCTGCTCGACTGTCGTCTGCCCTAGTCGATCGTGCTGTGCAGTGCCTGGGTAATCGCCTCCAGGCGCGCCTGCTGCAGCGCCTGGCCGAGTGCGGCTCCGCTGATCCCCTGTTGCTGCAGTGGGCGGATACTGACCGCCAGCACCGCGGTGCGGCAGGCTTCGATCCAGTCGAGGGCTCGGGACGGTTGTGTCTTTGCGGATCGCAGCAGGCGATAGCAGGTCGATAACTGCGTCAGGCGTTCCGGGCGGCGCCAGAGATCTGCGCGGTTGAAGAGCTGCAGCACAGCAGTGGCGTCGGGGGGCGTGTCCTGCTCGAGTTCAGGCCAGAGTGATTGTGTCTGTGCCTGCAGGCGGATCAGATCAAGATACTCCCGTGGCAGGCGCAGGGCGCGTTCGAGCGCCTGGATCATTGCCTGTGGTTTTTCTGCGGCCAGCGGGCTGGCAATACAGCCAAAGCGCTCCAGAGGCGATGCCTCTTGGGCCAGTTCCAGCGCCTTGACGTTGGGCCAGTGCGCATCAAGGGCCTGAGCGATCGGCGGCAGGATCACGGCCAGAGCGCCGCAGTCGTGCAGTACCTTGAAGTAGCGTGTCGGCGTGGGCTCGGCCAGCGCCCGTACGGTTTCCTGCCAGACCCGCTCGGGTACCAGATGGCTGGCTTCACCGCTGACGACCATCTGCTGCATCAGCGCCAGTGTTTCATCGACAACCTGAAACCCCAGTGCGGCATAGCGGGCGGCAAAGCGCGCCACCCGCAGAATACGCAGAGGGTCTTCGCTGAAGGCTGCAGAGACATGACGCAGGCAACGCGCGTTAAGATCCTGGAGGCCGTGGTAGGGGTCGATCAGAGTGCCGTCCGGCGCCTCGGCCATGGCGTTGATGGTCAGGTCGCGGCGGCGCAGATCGTCTTCCAGGGTGACACTCGGATCGGCATGGCAGACAAAACCGCTGTAGCCGTGGCCGCTTTTGCGCTCGGTCCGGGCCAGCGCATACTCTTCGGCCGTGACGGGGTGCAAAAATACCGGGAAATCCTTGCCCACGGGCTTGAAGCCGAGCGCCAGCATCTCGCTGACACGGCTGCCGACCACCACCCAGTCGCGATCCTTGACCGGATGGCCCAGCAGGCGATCGCGTACGGCGCCGCCGATCCGTAGGCCGCGACCTCGGTGCGGGTCCACAG
>CAYWUD010000091.1:0-8267 GCA_964461355.1 uncultured Pseudomonadales bacterium
TGTTGACCTTCTGCTTCTTCGCCAGGTTTTCGCTCTCGATGTACTGGTTGAGCGTACGGGTCAGGGCAGCGCGAAAGCCTGCCAGGTGGGTACCCCCATCACGCTGCGGGATGTTGTTGGTAAAGCAGTAGATACTTTCCTGGAAGCTGTCGTTCCACTGCATGGACACTTCGACACCGATCCCGTCTTCGCGGGTGCTGTTGAAATAGAACACGCTGTTGATCGGCGTCTTGTTGGCGTTCAGATGCTCTACAAAGGCACGCACCCCGCCTTCATAGCAGAAGGTGCTTTCCTGCCCCGAACGCTCGTCGATCAGTACGATTCTGACACCGGAGTTCAGGAAGCTCAGCTCCCGCAGACGCTTGGCCAGTACATCGTAACTGAAGTGGATGTTGTTGAAGGTTTCCGGCGAAGCATGGAAGGTTACCTGGGTGCCGTTCTGGTCGGTTTCGCCGACTACAGACAGCGGCGCATCCGGCACACCGTGGCGGTAGATCTGCTCGTGCACCTTGCCTTCGCGGCGAATCACCATTTTCAGCTTGCTGGACAGGGCGTTGACCACGGATACACCGACGCCATGCAGACCACCGGAAACCTTGTAGGTGTTATCGTCAAACTTGCCGCCGGCATGGAGCACGGTCATGATCACCTCGGCGGCGCTGACACCTTCCTCCTCGTGGATATCGGTCGGAATACCCCGGCCGTTATCACGGACAGTGACCGACTCATCCGGATGGATCACGACCTGGATTTCACTGCAGTATCCGGCCAGGGCTTCATCGATGGAGTTATCGACAATCTCGAACACCATGTGATGCAGACCGGTTCCGTCGTCGGTATCACCGATATACATGCCCGGACGCTTGCGTACCGCATCCAGTCCTTTCAACACTTTGATGTTCGAAGCGCTATAGCTTTCACTCATTCGTGTCACTCCTGCGGTTGGGCAATCGGCTCTTCAGTCACCGATCCCTGTTCCACGTGAAACAATTTCAGGTCGACCGCGGCTGACCAGCAGTCCACCATCGATTCTTTATCCACACTGGTGATAAACACCTGGCAATCCATGCGCTCCAGCAGGGAACACAGGGCTTTACGGTGTTGCTGATCCAGTTCGGATGGAAGGTCGTCCACAAGATATACACAACGGCTACGTTGCTGATCCTGATACACAAACCCCTGTGCAATTTTCAACGCGCAGACCACCAGTTTCTGCTGACCACGCGATAAACGCTCTGCGGCGTTCTGTCGTCCTGTTCGTACGCGAAGGTCGGCGCGCTGAGGACCGACGTGGGTATATCCTGACTGGATATCACGATCGAGCCCCTGTTCCAGCAACTGATCCAGTGGCGTCGAACGCTCCCACCCCCGGTAATAACTGACCTTCAGTTCCGGAAGTTCGGTCAATGCGGCCAGCGCTTCTTCGAAACGAGGCAGCAGCAGTGCCATATAGGCTTCGCGCATCCGGTCCAGTTCATGGGCTGACTCGACCAGCTCACGGTCCCAGATACGAAGTTGTAAGCGGTCTATTCTACCATGGCGCAGCAAACTATTGCGCTGTTTCAGGCAGCGTTGTGCACGTTTCCAGACCGGCAGAAATTGAGGTTTCACGTGAAACACACCCCAGTCGAGAAACTGCCGGCGCTCCTTGGGGCCGCCTTCCAACAGACGAAAACTATCCGGGTTGATGATCTGTAGCGGCAGCAGTGTGGCCAGCTCGGCGACGGCCTGTACCGGATGGCCATCACGCTTGATCAGATGGCCGCCCTCGAGATCGCGCTGCACACCGATCGGAATCTCTCGTCCGCCGTGATCGATGGCACCAAACACGGCACAACGGGCCTGATCCTGCTGAATAATCGGTTTGATCTTGCTGCTGCGGAAGGAACGTGCGAGGCCCAGCAGGTGGATCGCTTCAAGCAGTGAAGTCTTGCCGGAGCCGTTGGCTCCATAGAGAAGGTTGATATGCGAGGAGGGGGTCAGGGTAACGGCGGCCAGATTGCGCACCGCCGTCACCCTCAGGCGTCGGATCGACATGCGTGATTACAGACGCATCGGCATCACAACGTAGATGGAATCGCTTTCTTCAAGCTCTTCAACCAGTGCACTGCTGTTGGTATCGGACAGCGTCATCTTCACCGACTCACCAGAGAGGGCGCCGAGAACATCCAGCAGATAACTGACGTTGAAGCCGATCTCGAGTGCATCGTGGTTGTAATCCACACTGACCTCTTCTTCGGCCTGTTCCTGCTCCGGGTTGTTGGCCATGATCTTGAGCAGGTTGTCGGACATCTGCAGACGGATGCCGCGGTACTTTTCGTTGGACAGAATCGCAGTACGGTTAAAGGCCTGACGCAGCAGCTGGCGATCGCCAATCAGAATCTTGTCGCCACCACGCGGCAAGACCCGTTCGTAATCCGGGAACTTGCCATCCACCAGCTTGGAGGTGAAGGTAAAGTCCGCCACCTGGGCCCGAATATGGTTGGCACCGAGCGTGAGCTGTACCGGTTCGTCCCCTTCACCCAGCAGCTTGGCAAGTTCAAGAATCCCCTTGCGCGGTACGATCACCTGATGCTGGTCACGAATGTCGAGCGCATCATCCAGGGTGCACATCGCCAGGCGGTGACCGTCGGTGGTCACCGAACGCAGAGCTCCCTGATTCACTTCCAGCAGCATCCCGTTGAGGTAATAACGGACGTCCTGCTGCGCCATGGCAAACGCCGTGCGATCGATCAGGCGGCGCAGTCCCTTCTGCGGCACCACAAACTGCAGGGAACCCGGACCTTCTTCGACATTCGGGAATTCGTTGGCCGGCAGGGTCGAAAGGGTAAACCGGGAACGACCGGCCTTGACCAGAGCACGCTGGTCCTGAACGCTGAACTCGATCACGGAACCATCGGGCAGCGATTTGATGATGTCCAGCAGCTTGCGTGCCGGAACCGTGATCTCACCGGCTTCACTGGTCTGGTCGAGTTCAACCTGACCCACCAGCTCGACCTCGAGATCGGTGCCGGTCAGTGACAGACGCTGGCCATCAGCCACCAGCAGCACATTGGCCAGCACCGGCAGGGTCTGGCGACGCTCCACCACACCAGCGACCAGCTGCAGCGGCTTCAACAGGTTTTCTCGGGTAACGGTGAATTTCATGGTGCTCTCTCTTGTTCTCTGGCACTTAACTGGTCAATGAACGCAGCAGATTCTTCCAGTCTTCTGCGATCTCGCTATCGGCTTCCCGCAGCTCCTTGATCTTGCGACAGGCATGGAGCACGGTGGTGTGATCACGGCCGCCATAGGCTTCACCGATTTCGGGCAGGCTGTGGTTGGTCAGCTCTTTCGACAACGCCATCGCCATCTGGCGTGGACGGGCCACGGAACGGCTGCGACGTTTGGACAGAATATCGGAGATCTTGATCTTGTAGTACTCGGCAACGATACGCTGGATATTGTCGATACTGACCTGTTTATCCTGCAGTGCCAACAGATCCTTGAGCGATTCACGAATCAGTTCAACCGTGATCTCACGCCCCATAAAGTGAGCGCTCGCTATCACTCGTTTCAATGCGCCTTCGAGTTCACGCACGTTGGAGCGGATGCGCTGAGCAATAAAGAAGGCCGCATCGTGGGGCAGATGAATCTTCGACTGCTCGGCCTTTTTCATCAGAATCGCTACACGGGTTTCGAGCTCCGGCGGTTCGACCGCCACCGTCAGTCCCCAGCCAAATCGTGACTTCAGGCGTTCTTCCAGACCGTTGAGCTCCTTCGGGTAGCGGTCACAGGTCAGTACGATCTGCTGTCCGCCTTCGAGTAGCGCATTGAAGGTATAGAAGAACTCTTCCTGAGAGCGCTCCTTGCCGGCGAAGAACTGAATATCGTCAATGAGCAGCGCATCAACCGAGCGGTAGTAGCGCTTGAAATCGTTGATCGCATTGAGCTGCAATGCCTTGACCATATCGGCCACAAAGCGCTCGGAGTGCAGATAGACCACATTGGCGTTCGGATTGCGCTCGACCAGATAATTGCCGACCGCCTGCATCAGGTGGGTTTTACCCAGACCGACACCACCGTACAGAAACAGCGGGTTATAGGCCGCACCGGCATTCTCGGCCACCTGCCGGGCCGCTGCCAGCGCCAGCTGGTTGGATTTACCCTCTACAAAGGAGGAAAAATTGAAGTTCGGATTCAGGGTGCTGTTGTGCTTGATCGCTCCTTCGACCTCCACCTGACGCGTGCTGCGTCGCGCACTCGGCGCCGGCTTGGGTATGGAAGTCACAATCTCGATCACCGGCTCCGGGGGCAGCTCAAGGGTTACAGCCGCTGACTCATCGGGCTCGGCAGCCATCACCTCGGGCTGCACACGACGCTGCTGGCTGGCTTTTAGTGCCTCGAATTTACGCTGCGCCGCAGAGAGTGCAGCCTGAGCGGGCGACTGTGAAGCCAGGGTCGGTGGCCGTCGGCTGGCTATCCCGACGATCACCGAGACCTTGTGGCCTGCCTGCTCCTGCATCAGTTCTTCGATGCGCCCCAGGTACTTGTCCTTGACCCAGTCGGTAATAAAGCGGTTCGGCGCCAGCAGTACCAGTTCTTCACCTTCATCCAATGCCTGCAGGGGACGAATCCAGGTATTGAAGTGCTGAGAGGAGAGTTCCTCCTGCAACAACTCGATACAACGCTGCCAGAGTTCCTGTATGTGCACCAGCCAGACCCCACTGTCATCCACAACCGGTCAGAACAGACCGGCTTTCTCAAAGGGGGCCGATTTTACCCTGTTCGGCCCAAGTTATCCACATCGGAAAACAAACCATAAACTTATCCAAAACCAGATTAACTCTTTATATTTCAGTCAATTAACCAGGTTAACCCAGGCCTTGCCACAGGTTGTACGGAAGTTAACAGGTTGGTAGGTAACCGGGGTAAGGGGCTCAGGATGAAGAGTGGATAATCAGGCGTGCTTCAGCGCCTGTGTATAACAGGCTTACTTATACACATCTTGCGCCGCGGTAGTTGAACAGTTCTCCGGCAGCTAAGTGACAGCACTGTCCCATTCAAAAAAGCCAGCAAAATCAGTAACTAAATCAGGTTATACACAGACCGGAAGCACCTCTATAAATAGATCTATCACTGTCTAAACATAATATTCTTCATTCATACACTTCTTCTTTCTTACCTAGATTCGTGATTGAAGGTGATGCGCGAGCGGATTTTCCCGTTTGAGTCGGATCGGTAGCGGGGAAGAGGATGCGAGGTGAAATGTGCCGTAAACCGCTGGATTTTCTCGGGGTGTGGATAATCATTCAGAGGCTGTGTGATATCTGACCATTTCGCATTGACGGCCTATAGGTGATTCCGTAGAATTGCCGCTCTTTTGATATGGCCGGTTTTCAGCCGGTTGTTCCGGAACTCAAAGCGTATACGGGTAAGTCATCATGAAACGCACTTTTCAACCGAGTAACCTGAAGCGCAAGCGTACCCACGGTTTCCGTGCTCGCATGGCAACTGTTGGTGGTCGTGACGTTATCAAGCGTCGTCGTGCCAAGGGTCGTAAGCGTCTGTCTGCTTAAGGATTAAGGCCTGTAACGTGAGCGCGTGTTTTGGTCGTGAACTGCGACTGTTAAAACCAGCTGACTTTAAACAGGTCTTCGATCAGGTAGAGATCAAGGTTCCCCACCCGCATCTACTGATGCTGGTACGCCGCAATGGCTTGGATCACCCGCGCGTTGGCTTGGTAATCGCGAAGAAGAACGTCAAACTGGCGGTTCATCGCAACCGAATCAAACGGGTGATCCGGGAAACTTTTCGCCTGACTCAGGACGATCTGTCTGGACTGGATATCGTGGTACTGGCCCGTCGCGGGCTAGGGGAGCTGGACAATCCCGACTTGCATCAACTGATGCAGAAACAGTGGCATCGCTTGCAGAAACGCAGCCGTGCAGCTGAAACCACAGCGGTCGAGACTCACTAGTCCCAAAGGAGTGACGCAATGAAACAGCTGGCACTCCTTCTCATTCGGCTTTATCGCTACGGCATCAGTCCGTTTATCGGACGCAACTGCCGCTTCTACCCTTCTTGTTCCACCTACGCCCAGGAAGCAATTCAACGATATGGCTTCTGCAAGGGTGGATACCTGGCTTTTTTACGTATAATGCGGTGTCATCCTTGGCATCCGGGCGGTTTTGACCCGGTACCCGAGGCTCACGCTCATTCGGCCAGGCCGACGCCAGAAGCCGCATCCAACCCATCTATACAATCGTCGACCCGTACAAAATGGATCTGCAAAGAACGCTTATAATCGGTGGCCTGCTGGCGACCGGAGTACTGCTCCTGCAGCAATGGACCAGCGATTACAATCAGGTAGTCGAACAACCCGCTGCCCAGACTACTCAGACCGTATTGCCCGAAGCGGTTGCGCAAGGTACTACCGATGCGCCGGTTACCGGCACGGTTGCGGCCCCGGCTGCCGCTGGTGGGCTGATCACGGTCAAGACCGACACTCTGGAAGTTCAGATCGATACCCGTGGGGGGGATCTGGCTCAGGTACTGCTGCCGAAGTACCCGAAATATCAGGACAACCCGGATATTCCGTTCCAGTTGCTGCAACGAGACAAAGAACGTACCTACGTTGCGCAGAGCGGTCTGGTCGGACCGAACGGTATCGATAATCAGGGCACACCGCTGTACCGCGTCAGCCAGAACAGCTATCAGCTGGCCGACGGTCAGGACAACCTGAATGTTGACCTCAGCTACAGTGCCGGCGGCGTCGAGCTGACCAAGCGTTACACCTTTACTCGCGGCGAATACAGCGTGGATGTGAAGTATCTGGTCAACAACCAGTCCGGCCAGGACTGGAGTGCCAACTTCTACGCCCAGCTCAAGCGTGACGGTAGCGAAGATCCGTCCAAACAGAATTCCATGACCGGCATGAACACCTTCCTCGGTGCTGCGGTACGGTCACAGGAAAAGCAGTATCACCGTATTGCCTTTGACGATTTCAAGGCCAGCCCGCTGAAGGAACAGGTGACCGGTGGTTATGCGGCCATGCTGCAGCACTACTTTGTCAGTGCCTGGGTGCCGGATCAGGAAACCGAAAATACCTATCAGACCCGTGTGGCGGCCGACGGCAACTACATTGTCGGTCTTGTTGAGCCGACCACTACCGTCAAGGCGGGTGAAACCGGTGAAGTCGGCGCGACTTTCTATGCCGGTCCCAAGGATCAGGACGTTCTGGGCGGTCTTGCCCAGGGACTGGAGCTGACCGTTGATTACGGCTGGCTGTGGTGGATTGCGCAACCGCTGTTCAAGATGCTGCAGATGATTCACTCGGTCGTCGGCAACTGGGGCTGGGCTATTATCCTGCTGACCGTCTGTGTCAAAGCGGCGCTGTATCCGCTGTCTGCGGCGGCATACAGGTCCATGGCAAACATGCGTCGTGTCGGTCCGAAACTCGCTGCACTGAAAGAAAAATACGGTGAAGACCGCCAGAAGATGGGTCAGGAAATGATGGCCCTGTACAAGAAGGAAAAGATCAACCCGATGGGGGGCTGTCTGCCCATTCTGGTACAGATGCCGGTGTTTATTGCCCTCTACTGGACTCTGCTGGAATCCGTGGAGCTGCGTCAGGCTCCCTGGCTGGGCTGGATTACCGACCTGTCACAGATGGATCCGTTCTTTATCCTGCCGCTGATCATGGGGGGCACCATGTTCCTGCAGCAGCAGCTGAACCCGACTCCGCCCGATCCGGTGCAGGCGAAGGTGATGAAGCTGATGCCGGTCATCTTTACCGTGTTCTTCCTCTGGTTCCCGGCCGGTCTGGTCCTGTACTGGGTGGTGAACAACACCCTGTCGATCATCCAGCAATGGCTGATCACCCGTAGCATCGAGAAAGCAGCCGCAGCTACACGCTAAGCCGTAGCACTCGATGGACAGAAGGCCCTAACCCCGGTTAGGGCCTTTTTTTTTTCTGGCGCATAATAGACCCACTAACCCGTGCCCTGTTTTCGAGAATGTCATGTCAGAACTGAACGCCCTGCATACCGATACGATCGCCGCTCAGGCTACAGCCCCCGGCCGGGGCGGGGTCGGAATTATCCGGATTTCGGGCCCCAAGGCGGCCGAGCTGGCCGTCCCGCTGCTCGGGCGTCAACCCAAAGCGCGGTACGCTCAATATGGCCCGTTTCTGGATGCCGATGGCACGGTGCTTGATGAAGGGATTGCGCTGCATTTTCCCGGTCCCAACTCCTTTACCGGCGAAGATGTCCTCGAACTTCAGGGGC